>NZ_JCAJRU010000097.1:0-16560 GCF_059447605.1 Paenibacillus sp. N119s
AAAGCAATGGCTGGGCTGATTTTGGCCAATACAGCTCGGGAGCTGGATGTCGAGGTTACGATGTTTTTTGCGTTCTGGGGATTATCATTGGTTCGTGATCCCGATAAAATGACGCTAGAGGACAAGACCCTTTACGAGAAACTGATGGATTTGATGACTCCCAAAGGGCCTGAATCCATGCCGCTGTCCCATATGAATTTTAGCGGTCTGGGCAAGCTGATGCTGACGGAAATGCTGGAAGACAATGAGGCACCGAAGCTGATTCATTTCCTGAAAGGAGCCCGGAAGAAAAACGTCAAATTTTATGCCTGCAAGCTATCGGTGGATATTATGGGCTTTAAACCGGAAGAATTTATACCTGAACTGGAAATTATCGAGGCCAAAACGTATCTGAAGGATGCGCTCGAATCGGATATGCAGCTTTTTATCTAATATATACTCATGCCTTATCCTACTGTTGGATAAGGCTTTTTATTTTGACTAAATGATGACATTCGCCCATTTTTTTTAACCTATTCTGGCCTATCTACGTACCCTAAGAAGACAGAACGACTTGGGAGGCGCCGTATGCTCATGGCTCGAATCGGAAGTAATAACTGTAGGTATCAGCCTTCTAACGAGGCTCATTTCCAAAGGTATCGCGAAAATACAATCGGTTATCACCAGACCTTTGAAACTCCATATGGGCTTAAACAGCTGATTTATGCGGATTGGGCTGCCAGCGGTCGTCTGTATGGACCCATCGAGTCGAAAATAGCTTATGAATTAGGTCCATTCGTGGCGAACACGCATACGGAGTCTAATTTGACAGGCACTTTGATGACCCAAGCCTATGAAAAGGCGAAACAAATCATTAAGAACCACGTTCATGCCAACGAACATGATATCATCCTATTCGCCGGGTCGGGGATGACAGGTGCGGTGAACAAGCTTCAACGACTATTAGGATTGAAAATACATGAAAAATTAACCCCCCTCTACCCCATCGCCGAAAAAGAACGCCCCGTTATTTTCGTTACTCACATGGAGCATCATTCGAATCATATTTCCTGGGCAGAAACCATGGGAGAGGTGGTGTGTATCCCTCCGGGTGTTGATGGAATGGTCGATCCAGCTCATCTTGAACAACTGCTGCTTCAATTTAGGCATCGCCTGATCAAGATTGGTGCTTTTACAGCCTGCTCCAATGTTACAGGGTTTGAAGTGCCGATTCACCAGCTATCCCGCAAAATGCATGAACATGGCGGCGTATGCTTTGTTGATTTTTCAGCAAGCGCACCTTATACGGAAATCGACATGCATCCTACAGATCCCCTTGAGAAACTGGACGGGATTGTATTTTCTCCTCACAAGTTTCTTGGCGGCCCCGGCACAAGCGGCGTTCTCATCATGGATTCGCGGCTGTGCCTCAATTATGCTCCCGATCAGCCCGGAGGCGGCACCGTTAGTTGGACTAATCCCTGGGGTGGATACGAGTATAAAAATAGTATTGAAGCCCGTGAGGATGGAGGGACACCCCCTTTTTTACAGGCTGTTCGAACCACACTCTGTATTCAGTTGAAGGAACAAATGGGATACAACCGCATATCGGAGCGTAAAGAGGAGCTGACCTCATTATTGCTAAAAGGCTTGAGCACCATACCCGGTTTGCACATTTTGGGGGGAAGCAGCCAAGATCGGCTGGGAATCGTTTCTTTCGTTGTCGGCCATATTCACTATAACCTGATTGTAAAACTGCTAAATGACCGATTTGGCATTCAGGTCCGAGGTGGCTGTTCTTGTGCTGGCCCCTATGGACATTATTTGCTCGGCATCGACCAGCAAGCATCTAAACAAATGACAGACCTGATCCATGCGGGAGACTTATCACGGAAGCCAGGCTGGGTGCGTCTATCGCTCCATCCCATGATGACGAATCAGGAGGTCTCCTATATGGTCTCCGCCATACGGGCTATCGTGGAAAACATTAGGGTCTGGCAAAAAGATTATACCTATCAACCGCAATCAAACGAATGGCAATCTATGAATGAACATAACAAAATAGACATCGGCAAATGGTTCAATTTTAGTGATTAAAAGACTTCTGTCCGTTCCCCTCTCTCAAAATCCTCATAGGATACACTGTAAGATTACTATATGAGGAAAGAAGTGACGACAATGGGTCTTAATTTTCGTAACAGTACTAATGCCGCTATCTATATTGCTTACGCTTATCCAAACTTCAGCTGCAGTCCTGTTAACTATGCCAAGATTGGCTGGTATCGTGTAGATCCTGGGCAGACAATAGAGGTTTGGAGTGGATATGCCGGAGGCAATACGTTCTATTACTATGCCGAAAGTAGCTTTGGACGCACATGGTCAGGTTCTTACTTTACCCAGCTTCCTAGCCAAGCCTTCCATTGGTGTTGGAACGTAGGATGTACAACCTGTAGAAATTTAGGTATGCGGCGGATTCCTGTAAGTTCAATCTACGCAAGTTACACCATCAACCTGATTACCAGCTCTAGCCAAAGCGCACCTCAAGCTGGGAATATCCGCTTAGCCTTGCCTTCCAAACAAAGCACAAAAGACTCCTTAATCGTAAGAATACCTAGAAAGGCTAAAAAACTAAAACAAGGAAAACCTTTATCATCCAAGCGTGTTGCCGTACCCACAAAGCTGAGAAAGAAATGATGTAGAATTCCAAAAAGGCAATATGGCAGGAGATCTAAAGCAGAACTATTTTTTATATTAAAAGGAGCGACCTTATCGCTTATGGTCTGCTCCTTTCTCTTTTCTCTATGCTGAGTTCAATCCGCTTATTTGCTCTCTGATTCCCACTTGGTTATCTCCTCACGAACCCGTGGCGCTACCTCGGTTCCCAATAGCTCAATAGCTCTCATGACATCATCATGCGGCATCGTGCCGACAGGTACGTGCAACAGAAAACGTGTAATGCCTACTTGCTTACGGAGGTGAATAATTTTATTAGCAACCGTATCGGGATCGCCTACGTACAATGCCCCTTCAAAACTGCGCGCAGCATCGAAGCTGGAACGAGTGTAAGGTCCCCACCCGCGTTCACGCCCAAGCACATTCATGCTCTGCTGTGTGGAGGGGAAAAACTTTTCCGCTGCAAGCTCTGTCGTTTCCGCGATAAAACCATGGGAGTGGGATGCAACCGGAAGCAGCGATGCATCATGACCTGCGTGCTTAGCTGCCTTTTTGTACAATTCCACCAAGGGTGCAAACTGCATCGGGCTGCCTCCAATAATAGCAAGCACCAACGGCAATCCAAGCAAGCCCGCACGAACCACAGATTCCTGATTACCTCCACTTCCGATCCATACTGGCAAAGGATTTTGCACCGGACGCGGATATACGCCTAAATTGTTAATTGCGGGCCGATGTCCGCCTTTCCAGGTGACTTTCTCAGATTCCCGTATTTTCAATAAAAGTTCCAGCTTTTCATCAAACAACTCATCGTAGTTATCGAGGTCATATCCAAACAACGGGAACGATTCGATAAAAGAACCTCGACCTGCCATAATCTCAGCTCGTCCATTCGAAATACCGTCCAGTGTAGCAAAGTCCTGAAACACACGCACCGGGTCATCCGATGAAAGCACCGTCACCGCACTGGTTAGGCGAATTCGCTGGGTCTGTGCCGCCGCCGCAGCCAGTATAACCGCCGGAGCAGATGCAGCATAATCTTTACGATGATGCTCCCCCACACCGTACACATCCAGCCCTACCTGATCAGCGAGCACAATTTCCTCGACCACTTCACGTATCCGTTGTGCGTGACTGATGACCTCACCGGTTTGGGGATCCGGCGTTGTTTCTACAAATGTACTTATACCTATTTCCACTTATCCTACCCCCTATTGTATGTTTCGTTTCGTTTCGTTCACATTCGGTCGTTGTTGAAGCAAATCATTTTAAAAACCGATATCTTTATATTGAACCTTTTTTGCATCTTTTTCAAGCTCTCCTTTTCTAAGTCTGAAAATTAGGCGAGAGAAGTGCCAAGATTCGACGCAGGAAAAGGATTCTCTATGTCGAATATGGTATGGAATAAAGAAGATAGCTATCCCCACACCACGAAAACAACAAGGAGGCACATACATTATGGCTTTTGTTATTAATAATTTAAAGGATAACAGCAATGTTGCCATCACTGACCAATTAGGTGGATTCACGGTACTGGAATACATAACAGATTTGAGCTGCACCTCGGTTGCGGAGGCGAAAGACAATTACTATATGAGCAAAAGTAACATGCGCCGCAAGCAGCTCATGATTGAAATCAACAACAGTGAGATTATGATGAGAGCGGGAGCGATGCAATATACTGTGGGCAACATGGAAATGACTACGGGTATAAAAGGTGTCGGAGGCCTAATGCGAAACTTGGTGTCCGGTGCTGTGACAGGGACAGGTGCCATTAAGCCGCACTATAGAGGCACAGGTACCATCATGCTGGAGCCTACCTACCAATATATTTGGCTTATTGATGTCGATCATGATGACATTGCCATCGAAGACGGATTGTTTTTAGCTTGCGACACCACGCTGGACATATCCGTCGTTGCACGCAGTAATCTTTCTTCTGCTGCACTGGGCGGAGAAGGGTTATTTAATTTAAGCGCCCGTGGAAAAGGAGTGCTGGCACTTCAAGCGCCGATCCCTTCTGATGAAGCAGTCGTTATCGAATTGCAAAATGATGTGCTCAAGGTGGATGGCAACTTTGCCCTTATGTGGTCCAACACCCTACAGTTCACCGTCGAAAAATCGGGAAAAACCAAACTGGGCTCGGCTGCTTCCGGCGAGGGGCTGGTTAATGTATACAGGGGGACAGGAACCGTATGGCTAGCACCATTGTGACCCCTCTGTGGGTCTGAGCGTTGGAAATCCAATAACGCCAAATGCTAATAAAAAAGGAGAAGCCGAGGGCCTCTCCTTTTTTATCTTCATGAAGCTGAACAGTTGGAACTGAACAGTTTCTCTGCTGTACACTTTAATTCTTTTTAACAAACTCCGATTTTAGCTTCATTGCTCCAAAACCATCAATTTTGCAATCAATATCGTGGTCGCCTTCTACCAGACGGATGTTTTTCACTTTGGTGCCAATTTTCAAAACGGAAGAGCTTCCCTTCACTTTAAGGTCTTTAATGACGGTTACAGCGTCGCCATCCTTCAGAATGTTACCATTCGCATCTTTGACGACTTTTACATCTTCGCTGCTATCAGCGTCTGACTCGGCAGACCACTCATGAGCGCATTCCGGACAAATGAACAGACTGCGGTCCTCATAAGTATATTCTGAATTACACTCAGGACAATTTGGTAAATTAGACATCGTATTATGTACCCCATTCATTTTCAAATTCTACTGCTGTGCTCATCTTCTTTAAATAGATCAAGCTTGCCTCCAAGCCTACCTTGGAGTTTTAGTTCCCTACAAGTATATTGGATAATCAACAATGATGCCACTCATGAATATAACTAAAAGGATGCTAACCTTTCTAGGCAGCATCCGTTTTTAAGACTCGTTTATTATGCTTGGATTTGCTTGATCAGTTCACTAATTCCTTGCTTAAGCGGCGTCAGCGGACGCTTCAACAGCTTCTCGAAGTCGTTGCTTACGACATTCAAGGCTCCTTCGCGAATCGCTTGTTGAATGCCGACCACAATAGGGATGGCACCTTCCGGGACTCCCGCACCGAGCATAACCTCGGCATACGCTGCATCGTCCACCTGCTGTACAGGAACGTCTTTACCCAGAACCTCAGCAAGTATCGCTGCCAACTCTTCTTGAGTTATCGGCTTACCAGAAAGCTCGTAGATTGTATTCTCATGCCCTTCGCCAGACAACACGGCCGCAGCGGCTTGCGCATAATCGGCGCGGGCAGCCCAACCCACTTTACCGGACCCTGCCGAAGTTAGCCATGGAGCTCCCGCAAGTACAGATTGGATCGTGCCTGCTTCATTCTCAAGATACCAGTTATTACGCAAGAAGGAGTAAGGAATACCCGACTCGCGAATGAATTCCTCCGTAATACGATGTACAGGTGCAAGGAATAGAGTGCTGTCAGCGGCATTGGCCGCACTGGTATACGCGATAAAGCCTACTCCCGCACGCACAGCAGCATCAACAGCTGCTTTATGCTGACGGATTCTAGTATCATTATCCCCGTCTGCAGATATAATCAACAGCCGATCTACACCGGCAAATGCTTGATCGAGCGTTTCCGGTTTATCAAAATCGCCATGACGAACGTCAACGCCACGATTACGTAACCCTTCTGCCTTTTCCGGATTTCTTACGCTAACAATAAGATCTTTTGCCGGGATAGATGCAAGCAACGAATCTACCACAATGGAACCCAGCTGCCCTGTTGCTCCTGTTAATGCAATTTTCACACGAAACCCTCCATTCAGATTTTATTTACTTTTATATAGTAACTAAAAATATTATACATGTCTAATTTAGAGTCTAAAGGTATGCTTTTCGGGTAAGGGTTGGTAACCTTGGTAACCCAAACCTTCCTAAAGAGAGGAATATGTATATGAAGAATGCTATGGTCATTGTAAATCCCTCTTCCGGCAAAGAGGAATCACTCCAACATGTCAGAAATGTAGAAGACATTCTATATAAGCAAGGATACACCGTAACAGTCAAAAAGACGGCACAAGAACTTGATGCCACCCGTTTTTGCATCACTGCATGTCAGGAGGCTTATGATCTTGTCGTTTCCCTTGGTGGAGATGGTACGCTTCACGAAACCATTAACGGTTTCATGGATCAAGATCATCGTCCAAAACTGGGGGTCATCCCTCTTGGGACTGTTAATGATTTTGCCCGTGCCCTGCAAATTCCACTAAGTCCCGAACTGGCAAGCCATGCACTCACTTCTACTCGCGTGAAAGCCGTGGATATGGGACTCTTAAACGGACGAATGTTTGCCAATGTTGTTGCCACTGGCTCGCTTGCCGAATCGCTATCCGCTGTGTCGTCAGACGATAAATCCATGTTTGGCACATTGGCCTACTTTAAAGAAGGCATGAAAGAACTGATCAACCATCCTGCCCACCCGCTTATCGTCCGCTACGATGACAAGACCTGGGAAGGCGAATCCCCACTCTTTCTTGCTGCCTTAACCAACTCAGTTGGCGGGTTCGAGAGACTGGCGCCCGGGGCTGCTGTTGACGATGGCCTACTTCACTGCTTTATTTTCAAAAGCCTCAATATATTGAACACGATGACAGCCGGCATATCCTTATTTTTAGGCAGCCTGAAGGATCATAAAGATGTCGTTTACTTTACCGCAAAGCATGTAAGTGTCCATTCCGCAGCATCGGTCAGTACGAATGTAGATGGTGAGGAAGGACCATCTTTGCCTATCAAGCTTGGTATTTTACCGCGTCATATCGAGGTGATTGTGCCTGAGGAGTCTAAGTAATACGTTGGTTACCCTCAGGCCTTGAGGCTTACAGTCGCTCCATTTTCCTCATAGATAGGTACGTTGTACATATATTTTTGCCGACTTGGGATTAAAGTTGTCATGCTCTTCAGCTTAAGCTGGGTAAATCGTTGATTTGCATTCTGCTTCTCATCGTTTTCATCTTGGTTAGCTGGGGTAAGTACTACTGTACCGTAAGCAGCCCTTATCCTAGAAAACAATCTTGAGGAGGCGTTAGAAATGTCAGAGCACAATCATGTTGTAAATAAGGAAGGCGAAGTGGCCTTGAACAAGGTAGATGACGCACTAAATCGGATAGATGACAGCAAAAAGGATGACATTTTGGGCAGCTTTGATTCATTCAAAAGTTATTTGAGCGACAAAATTGAAATGGCTCAAAAAATCGGATTGAATGAAGAAGTAATGGCAAAAGCAGCGGAGAAGATCGCGGGATATCTGGCAGCCAAGGAAGAACCGCGAAACAGCGAAGAGAAGCTCCTTCAGGAATTATGGAAGGTAGGGGACAAAGAGCAGCAGCACGCGCTTGCTCATATGCTGGTACGGGTGGCTCAATCCTCATAGGAATAGATAATGTATGAAAAATGATATCTTACTATAAAAGAGCAGTCTGTCCTCATCCAAGGATAGACTGCTCTTGCGTTTACTATCGTTGAAGCCCGTTCCAAATTCTGCGAACCCCTTCGCGTATCTCGCTTTCATGTAGATGTCCATAGCCCATGAGCAGCCGGTTCCCTTCAAGCTGTACCGCAAACACATTTTGGCTACGGAGACAATTCAGTAAATCCTCTCGGAACAGAAACTGAAACTCTGCTACTAAATGTAGACCCGCCGCTCGGCCGCACACTCTGTACTGCCCTGCAAAGTGCTGCTCAAGGCTATTGATCAGCACTTGACGACGCTTGGCATATACTTTCTTCATCTTATGTACATGATTATGAAGGAGTCGCTTCCTGATATACCGACTCAACACAATTTGCTCCAGGCTCGCCGTCTGGTAATCTGCCAGTTGCTTCAAACGGATAAAATCAGCAACTCGTGATGGTGGAAGAACAATATAACCGATCCGCAAGGCAGGAAACAAGATTTTACTAAACGTCCCAACGTATAGTACCCGTTCCGGGTCCAAACTTTGCAAGGAGTGAACAGGTCCGCCATCATATCGGAATTCACTGTCATAATCATCCTCGAGCAGCAGGCACCCTGTCCGGGCTGCATACTGAATCAGCTCGATCCTTCTCTGGATTGGCAGGATGCCTCCCAAAGGGAACTGGTGCGAAGGTGTCAGATATGCCAGTTTGGGGCACCCTTTTTGCGGCAAATTGGCTGTTAGCATTCCCAAATCATCCACAGGCATGCTTCGTAGAGTTGCCCCTGTAGCCGACAAAATGCTTCTCAAATCTTCGTTCGTCGGTTCCTCGACCAGAACCTCGTCGCCCACGGTCAGCAGCAGACGGGTGACCAACTGAATCGCTTGCACTGCTCCGCTCGTGATTACAATATGTTCTGGTCTTGCTTTCACTCCTCTGGTATGAACCAAATAGTTGGCCAGTTCCCTTCGTAGCTCCAGTTCTCCAGCAGGGTCGCCATAACCCAATGCGAGATCAGGAGCCTCTTTGCATACGCTCTGAAGCAAATCGGCCCATGATTTGCGTGGGAACAAATCCAGTGCAGGAAGGCCTGTCCGGAAGGAAATGGTCGACTGCTCATTTGAGCATAGAGCATTCATTGCAGGCTCTGGCATTTCAACAGGCGGTGTGGATACGTAACCCGGAAGAACAGCCCCCTCGGCTACATAGGTGCCTGAACCCGGGCGTGCAATGGCTAAACCTTCAGCCAGCAGCATTTCATAAGCTTCGAGAATAACATTACGGGAGACATTCAATTGTAAGGCCAGTACCCGAGTCGAAGGAAGCTTATATCCTGCCCGCAGTTCTCCGGTTAAAATTTGATCCCTTATGGCCTGATACACCTGACGCAGCATCGGAACTGTCATATTTTTATCGATAGAGATCCACATAGGTGCCTCCTCAAGCGGTACTGTCAAAAACCTGTTCAACTGGATCTACAAGTGCCCAATTTCTATTGCTACAGTATATATCAATATCTGTACAAGAGGTGACATGAAATGAACAAGCCTACCTTTTCGACTTACATGGAATTAGTGGTTGCAACCTTTATCGTTGGCAGTTCTGTGGTAGTAGGTAAACTGGTCGTAATGCAGCTGCCTGTCTTTTTATCGCAATCAGCCAGTCTAGCCGTTGCCCTTCTATTCTTAGTGCCCATAGTGTTCATCAAGAAAACCTCATTTAGGATCAGTAGACGAGATGCACTAATTTTGTTCATTCAGGCCTTGATCGGCATGTTTCTCTTCCGGGTTCTGATGCTATACGGGTTGGCCTACGCCTCTGCTTCCGAAAGTGGAATTCTAACAAGTTTGACCCCTGCTATCGTGGCCCTTCTTTCATATGTACTGTTGAGAGAAAAAATTTCGCTGCGTCCCGGGCTCGGCATTGCCTGTTCGCTGCTCGGTGTTTTGGCACTGCAAGTGCCTCATCTAGCAGCACTCCGGTTTAATACCCCCAATGCAACCTCATTTATTGGCATGTTGCTTGTTCTGTTTGCTGTGTTCGGGGAAGCGGCACTAACGGTATTACGCAAAATGCTATCCAGCGATGTCTCTTCCCTGCTTGGAACCATGTACATAACACTCTTTTCAATGCTTATGTTTATGGCATGTTCTTTCGGGGAAGCCCGACAGTTCGATTTTAAACAAGTTAGTACAGGGGAGATTGGACTTGTCTTGTATTACGGTATCTTTGTCACAGCATTATCCTACGTTTTATGGTTCCGGGGCGTCTCAAGGGTACCGGCTAGTACGGCCGCTGTATACACGGGATGTATTCCCGTTAGTACACTGCTGTTGTCCTATATCATCCTCCGTGAATCTTTCTCATTTGCTCATCTGGCAGGTACAGGCTTTATCTTCCTTGGTATCCTGCTCATGTCACACCATAAACGCCGCTGACTCTCGTAACGCCGTTCTTAAAAAAAGAGGCTCCCTACTGTAACTTCGGGAGCCCCCTGTTCTTAACGCATAGTATTAATGTACCTGACCCAACAATTCATATGCATCTTCCTTTGTAGTGACCGCCAGAAGCGCCTCTCTAAAACGATCATCCATCAGTTTACGGGACAGCATTTGCAGCACCTTGAGATGTGCATTATCCTTGCTATTACGCGGAACAGCAATCATGAAGATCAGTTTCGCTTCACTTCCGTCTAGGCTTTTCCAGTCTACTCCGCTCCGCTTCACTCCAAAGACCACGCTTGGCTTCAGAACAGCTTCCGATTTGCCGTGAGGGATGGCAATATTCATTCCAATGCCTGTCGAACTTTCCTTCTCTCGATCCAATATGGCCTGTTTAAAATCACCGGCGGAACTTACGGCTCCAGTTCTCCCAAGGGTTCCGATCATTTCATTAATCACGGCATCCTGGGTCGCTCCTTCCAGGTCCAGATTAATCAGATCCATCGTTACAATATCTGTCAACTTCTCAATGTGAATCGCTTGCGAAGATACTTCCGGCTCGCTATTTACAGTTGGTGAAACTGATGGGGCGGCGGCAGTTGTAGTCATCGTAGATTGTTCCGTTACTGCCGCAGAATTTTCAGATATCGCCTCTCCGGCAACAACCGGATTGGCCGTTGTAATATCTCTTTTCAACAGGCTCACCAGAAGAACCGAGACAGCTGCGCCGACAATAACGGCGATGAAGAACATCCACACATGGTCCACCGCACCAAGGACGGCTACAATCGGTCCACCATGTGCTACCTTATCTCCTACATTCCCAAGCATCGCAATGACCGAACCGACCATGGACCCTGCCATGATGCTGGGAATAACCCGCAATGGATCTTGCGCTGCGAAAGGAATTGCCCCTTCAGTAATACCGAATAGCCCCATTGTGAATGTCGCCTTCCCAGCTTCACGTTCCGCCGGTGCAAATTTACGTTTGTTGATCATTGCTGCAAGCCCCATGCTAATCGGTGGAATACAAATGGCAACGGCGATCGGCCCCATAATTTCGTAATTTCCTTCACCAATCATAGCCGAGCCGAATAAAAATGCTACTTTATTGACCGGACCCCCCATATCGAAGGAGATCATCGCTCCTAAAATCAGTGCCAATAGAATTGAACTTGTACCTTGCATACCTGCAAGCCAACCTGTTAAAGCTTCAAACAAATGTGCGACTGGAGAACCGATTATAAAAACAAAGATTAATCCTACAATTAATGATGACAACACAGGGATAATGATAATAGGCATGATCGGCTGTAACGCTCGCCCAACCTTCAATTTCCGAATACCCAGTGCAACATAACCCGCCAGGAAACCAGCGATAATTCCGCCAATAAATCCCGCTCCCGCTTCACTTCCATAAAAACTGCCATTCGCAGCAATGAATCCGCCAACCATACCAGGTGCAAGCCCCGGTCTATCCGCAATACTCATCGCAATGAATCCAGCCAGGATGGGTATCATAAAGGTAAACGAAGCCGAACCGATATTCTGAACGGTCTTCCAAAATGAACCGTCCGGTATTACCAAACCGCCTGGTGTCTTCTCACCGCCAATCGTCAACGCAATGGCAATAAGCAAACCCCCGATGACGATGAAAGGCACCATATAGGATACACCGTTCATTAAGTGGCGGTAGATAGGATTTTGCTTCGGTTTGTTCTCCTGCGAGCTAGCATCGGAGGCACGTGACTCTGCCTGGTACACAGGCACATTCCCCTTCATCACCCGCTGGATCAATTCTTCCGGACGACGAATCCCATCCTGTACTCCGACGACCAGCAGTTTCTTGCCGACGAAGCGATCTTTGACCACCGTCTTATCCGCTGCAATAATAATGCCATCCGCTTCACGAATTTCCTGCTCAGTTAGTTGATTCTCCACTCCAATGGAGCCTTGTGTCTCAACCTTCATTTCGATACCCAGCTTAGCTGCTGCCTTTTGCAAATTCTCAGCTGCCATATACGTATGTGCAATTCCGTTAGGACATGAGGTAATCGCTAAGATCTTCATAGTCATTCCCCTTCTCTCTGATGTTTCCGCTTACATTCATAGTATAACCGCCTTTTTGGCTGTTATCGGGCGAACTTTTTACCGGAACTTTCGGAAAAACAGAATAAATAACGGCAAAAAAACAGGACTTATCTATAAGCCCTGTTCCAAAATAATGCTTTAAATTCAGTTTATCCCTTCAGCTTTCCTAATAGTCTCATTGCATCGGTCTCCTTAGATAAGGCATGAACTAGAGCTGGCTGCTCACTGATTAGGGACAATTCCTTAAATAACCGCCGCATTTCTTCCCGCCCATCCTGTTTTACCGCAAGCAAGAACACAAGCTCCACCTTCTCGGTTCCCCAAATAAGTGGTTTCTTTAAGGTAGCGATTACAATGGAGGATTGTCTTATCCACTCAGAGCCGCCATGCGGGATGGCTATGCCTCCTCCAATCGTCGTAGCTGACATTTTCTCTCGCGCCAATACACTGTCCACATAACCTGTCTCCACATATCCCTTGTCCTCCAGTATTTGCGCCAGCTTGGAAATCAATTGTTCTGGACGCTGCACTTCTTGCTGAGGAAAGACTAAAAAGGGTGTTGTGTACTTAAAAAACACAGATTCATCTGCTGCTCTAGATTCCGGCTCATCCAGTCGTCTGATTACTTGCTCCAGTTGGCGCTCATCCTTGGCATCCAATAATGGAGAGACTAGAATGTGGGGAACGCTCATCTCTGGGAGAGCCACGGTTGTAATGATGAGATCCACCTCCTGGGTTGCCAGATAGTCCTTGACTTCTGCCTTCGAAAGGGTCGTCTCCACATGTACAGCCGGAAACTTACGCTCCACCTTTGTGCGCAGCAGCTGGGACATACCGATGCCCATGTGACACACGATGACGGCCCTCTGAGGATGGCTCTCCTTCTGGTGAAGCCGCTCCACAGAAGCTTGAAAATGTAGGGTTAAATACGCCGCTTCCTCCTCAGGGAACGATAACCGGATCGAACCCCCTACTTCTTCCAGGGTAATAATAACCCGGTCGAACATGTAAGGGTACATCTTCTTGATCTCAGCCAGCATAGGATTGGATACTGTCAACCCATACTGAAGCCGATTCAGAGTCGTATATAAATGGACTTGCAGCCCTTTCAGCAACATCTTATCCCTGGAAAAATCAATCATATTCAGCTCTGACATCCGTCGGATTAGCTGCTCAATCAATGCTTGCAAAAGCGGATGGCTGTCGGCCAGATCGCTATATTTCCCCTGTCTATCCTCTTGCTGATATCGGAACTTTCCGCCCAGCAAATGCAGGGTTAGATAGGCTGTTTCTTCCTTGGAAAAAGGTACAGAAAACAGCTTTTGCAGCTGCTGTAAAAACGAAGTAGCCCATGTAAATTCAACTTTCTCCTGTAAAAAGGCAATGTCTTGCTCGGAGAGAGAGATAGGCTGCCCCAGCTTGGTTCGTTTGACCATTAAGAGAATATGAAGCATGAGACCCTCAAAAGTTTCGTCCGTAAAGCTGAGTCCGTGATGTTTTTGAAATGCTTTTAATTCATGACTAATGGTCGCAATCTCGTGCGGCTCAAACTGCTTGCGCATCATCTGTCCCGTTAACTCAGGACTATCAATCAGCTGGTTCATCCGCGCCAAAGCGATCCGCTTGTTTTTCTCTGTGCCTTGAATCGTCAAGCCTACGCGCTGCTTGGTAACCAAGGCAAGATCAAAGCTGTGCAGCCAGTCATCAATCTTTTCCATATCTCTGCGAATCACCGTTTTGTTCACATAATACTGGGAGGCCAAATCTTGTATAGTTACAGGCTTGGCATCCATCAAGAGCCTATAGGCGAGATGCAGCATCCTCTCCTCATCCGATTCATGCTGGGCTGTACGATCGCCTGCATACAATCGGTGGAATAAATCAGCCTGCTCCGCTTCACTAATCTCCAAATAAATGCCGCGCCCCGGTCTTCTCACCAGATTGGCATGGGAGTGCTTGACCAGATATTCTTCAATTACTTTTAGATCATTTCGGATCGTCTTTTCAGAGCAATCCGTTTGATCAGCCAAATCCTGCACTAACCAGAGTCGGTTCGATTCAGTTAACAACTTGCGGAAAATTTCTACTTGCCTTTGGTTCATTCCAATCTCCCATCTTCCAACATAAAGAATGTTCAGGCACATCGGGTTATATTTTATTAGCTTTATATTAGCTTATCGATATACTAATTGTAACCCTACAGCAACATACGAGTATATAATAAGGCAATCCCAATATACTGGATTTTCAGGAGGAAGAACAGTGATCACCTATTTGAGATGCAATGAAGTCAGCATGGAACAGGACGATTTCGCGGCACGTTTTTTCGGTCCAGAGGGCAATTCACGAAAACACTCTTTCCTTGCCATGGATGGAGATCAGCCGATCGGCTTAATTCTCGGCGGTATTCGGCAGTTTGACGGGTACAAGACCATGCGTTGTGGCACGCTGTGCATCGCTCCGACTTACCGTGGTCAGGGTATTAGCGACAAGCTACTGGAATTGCATAAACAAACAGCCATCGCCGAGAACTGCCAGCAGCTATGGCTCGAAGTCATTACAGATAATCATCGGTTTCTCCTGCTCCCTCATCCTCGTACATTGTTAAAGAGCTTGTGTTCGACGATAACGATTGATATATTCTGATTTAAGCAGTGCGCACATGTAAAGATCATCATATTTCCCGCACGTAAATTCATACTGAGACAGGATTCCTTCCTGCCGAAAGCCTGCTTTTTCAAGCAAACGCAAGGATTGTGTATTCTCCGGCTCTACTAGTGCCTGAATGCGGTTCAAGAAGAGGGTATTAAACCCATAATCGATTACTGCTGTAAGTACCTCTGACATTAATCCTTGGCCCCAATAGGCTCTGGACAATTCATAACCCATTTCTGCTCGGTGATGGCGTTGATCCCAGTTATGAAATCCGCAGGAACCGATGATTTTACCTTCCTTCGTTTGAAGAGCCCAGCGGATTCCCTGATCTGCCTCAAAAATCCGATCATACCAACGGATCTCATCCAGTGCCTCCTCTTCAGACTCAAATGGGCTCAGCCCGTAGAACTTCATCACCTGCTCATCTGAAAAGTATTCCAACATGTCCTTGCTGTCCATCGCTACCATTTTTCGTAATACAAGCCGTTCGGTTGTTATAACCGGAAACTCATGTTTCACATTCTCACCACCTGTCCCCTTGTTAACCTTTCCCAGA
Organism: Paenibacillus sp. N119s; assembly: GCF_059447605.1. Taxonomy (NCBI): domain Bacteria; kingdom Bacillati; phylum Bacillota; class Bacilli; order Caryophanales; family Paenibacillaceae; genus Paenibacillus; species Paenibacillus sp. N119s. The sequence continues at coordinate 15,797 of NZ_JCAJRU010000097.1, forward strand.
TTCTCTTGCATACCTACACCTCCTAAGTTCAATATTCGATTATCATTGCTTTCTTCTTCCAATTATAAAGCAAATGAAAGAATGCCTCTAAAGGAATATTTATATTTAGTTCCTTGTTTATAAAATTTTTTCCTAAACATGGATGATGAAATGACCGTTATATAAGGAGGATGTTTTTAAATTATGGATTATTAAAATGAGGTGTACGATTTGGAAGACCAGCACTTACCACAGACTTCACAGGCAACAGCAAGAGAGAGGTACATTCGGCATGGGCAGAATTATGGAGAGACAAACAGAATGGCCGAAATATCAAAAACCTACGGTTCGTCTATTTTGTTTAGACGTTGGGGAGCAACCCTTTTTGATTTCGTATTTTTTGTAATCGGGTATATTTGTTTCTTTATCTCCGTCATTCAAATAACAGACAGGTGGCTGTTGCCCTTAGCAATTGCCACCCGTTGCATTCTGATTATAGCTTTCTTCTGCTATTATTTGCTTTTGGAGGGTTTCACAGGCTATACGCTTGGCAAATTTGTCTTTCGTATCAAGGCGGTTAACGGAGAAGGAAAACCTCCTGGTTTTCTTAAATCACTCATTCGCACGCTACTCAGGTTAATAGACACCAATCCGTTGCTAATGGGTTCCCTACCTGCTGGTATCAGCGTGTTAGTGACTGCATCAAGACAACGAATTGGTGATTTAGCTGCAGGTACATATGTCGTAAAGGTACGGGATTTAGAGCCGATTAGCAAAAAGACAAT
>NZ_JCAJRU010000098.1:0-16514 GCF_059447605.1 Paenibacillus sp. N119s
TGCAGGCTGGAGCACACACCATGTGCCTGATGAAAGTATAGACGACCTTTGGTATGAAGGCAGCTTGTGGCAGGAACTACTGCATGTATACCGTCATGAGTTGGCGCTCAAGATGGCTGAAGGCTACAGACCTTTAATTCATGGCGTTTTTCATGAGCAAAAAGGATCATCAGGACGAGGACAAACACTACAAAAGCTCTATTGCTATAGTGATTTGTTTCCGCGTGATGAGGTGTATGAACAATTGACAATGTGGAGACGGCAAAAGGTAGCAACTGAGCGAAAAGCACCTTATTTAATCGCTACGAATCGACTGCTTCGCCTCATCAGCGTCTATCTTCCTCATACCGAAGAGGAATTGCTAGAACTGCCTGGTATGGGCCAGGGTAAGGTGTCGCAATATGGGACGGAGCTATTGACTATAACGAAGCAAAATGATCGAACCACGCCATTTCCGCTGAATTGGGTAACAGAGACGTTGGAAGAAGAAGTTTTTTTGTCATGGCTGTACAAGCAAAAAGAAAACCAGTACAGACAGGAACTGAATAAGTTTAGCCTGACTAGAGCGATTATTGAGGGTATTTCGGAGGGTCTTTCACTAGAGCATATCGGAATAAAGACAGGCTTGCACCGTAAAGAAGTGATTGAAGCTGTGGAACATTTGGATCGAGATGGAATGGATATGAAAAAGTTGATCCTCAAGGAATTAGAACATGTGTCTGAGGAGGAGCAAACAGCCATCTGTTCTGCTTATGCAGAGTTGGGAGATACGCTGCTCAAGCCCATTATGTTAAAAGTGTATGGAGAAGAAAAAGCAACGGAAGCAGGATTGGATCAAATTTATGAGCGATTGCGGCTGGTCCGTATACGGTTCCGCCATCAGGAAGTACCTGACCGACATGTTGGATAATATAGATACGCAAAGAAGTGTCATAAAGTAGTACAAATAGGTCCAACAAAGCAAAAAGCAGCAGCGAGTTCCTTATAGAACACGGCTGCTGCTTTTGATGACTAAACTCGAAAACCGAAAAAATTCAAACCCAATCCTTCTTGCGGAAAATACAGAACATACTGACACCTAATGCCACCATAATCCCGATGACGACAAAATAACCATAACGTGTATGAAGCTCAGGCATATTATCAAAGTTCATCCCATATATTCCGGTAATGACCGTCAGCGGCATAAATACAGTTGTAATGGCCGTAAACACACGCATAATTTCATTTGCACGGTTGGCGATACTTGATTGATAAGCTTCTCGAAGGTTCCCCATCAAGTCGCGGTAAGTTTCGAAAGTCTCCGAAATTTTCACAGCATTTTCATAAATGTCGCTAAAATATTTTTGTAGTTGATCGTCGATCAGTCGCAAATCCCGTTTGTTCAGGGTGTTAATGACTTCCTTTTGCGGACCGAGCACTTTTTTTAGCCACAGAATCTCACTGCGCAAGCCGATGATTTCGTTCAAATGCGATTTTTTCGTATGCATTAGAATGTCTTCTTCCAGCTTTTCAATGCGAACCTCAATCCGGTCACCAACCAGAAAATAGTTGTCAACGATCAAGTCAATCAACAGATACATAAAACGGTCAGGCTGGCTGACTTCCTGCTCCCACAGTAAAGGCTTGAGGGTACGAAGCTCATTGATTTTCTGCTTGGTCACCGTAATGATAAAATGGCGGCCGAGAAAAATATTTAAAGCACGCAAAAATATTTCTTCATCATCAAAACGAATACTATTTACAACGATAAAATAATGGCTTTCATAAATTTCAATCTTTGGGCGCTGTTCTTCTTCACTCAAACAGTCTTCTACTGCAAGATCATGCATGGAAAATAAGGGCTGAAGCACTGCCAGATCCTCGACATCGGCATCAATCCAATAAAAGCCTTCTGCCGGTGCAGTGAGCGCCATTTCAATTTCTTCGACAGGGGTAAAAACCCCGTTGTTGACCAAACGGATTTTCATATATAGTCACTCCTTATGCTCCGTCGTAACGGAAATACGTTTACCTTAAGCATAAGGAATGGACTCAGTTGCCAGTTAGCCGGTTCGGGTAAGCGTGCATAACATCAAAAGCAGGAGGCTTTTGGAGCATGCAGAGCCTGGCGTCCCGTCTTTCGGCAAGCTGAAGTCATTCCTATGCTGTTGTTCAGGGATCGCCGCCTATTCGGACTCGGGTCGCCTTCCATTCCGGATTCACCTCACAAATGTTCTTTTTTAGGTTGCCACAGTACCGCAGAAAACACTCTCAAGTACACTGCTGCACTATATTTTTGCCTATTAGCACTTGTATAGTATAACGCTCGACCTACGGCCTTTCAAGCGCAAAATCATGGGCTAAATTAACGGTAATCATATAAGCTTCTGCGATAAGGGGATATGATTTAACCTATGGAAAAGGTAGACAAAAGGTGAATGCAGGATACAAAATTACAAACCCATCTTGACGAAGCCCAGCCGATGCATTAAAGTGAACAACAAGAACTTTGTGAACTTAAAATGAATATAGCGAAATCTTATCAAGAGCAGGTGGAGGGACTAGCCCGATGATACCCGGCAACCGGCGATTTTAATCGCACGGTGCTAATTCTTGCAGGACTCGCGCTTTGTACAAAAAGCGTAGCCCTGACAGATGAGAGAGGCGCATATGGATACAAATATGACCTTTCTCTAACCGAGAAAGGTCTTTTTATTATATGCCTGGCATCTCTACCAGCGATTTTCGCACAACTTACCGATCAAGGAGTGAGTTTACATGCCGATTAAGATTCCAGATACACTGCCTGCTAAGGAAGTACTGGAGGGCGAAAATATTTTCGTAATGGATGAAAGCTTGGCCTATCATCAGGATATTCGTCCATTGCGCATCGCCATTTTGAATTTGATGCCTACAAAGGAAACAACAGAAACTCAACTGTTGCGTCTGGTCGGCAATACGCCATTACAAGTGGATGTCACGTTGGTGCATATGAAGTCTCATGTATCTAAAAATACATCGCAAGAATACTTGAACATGTTCTATAAAACGTTTGATGAGATCAAGAACAGTCGTTTTGACGGCATGATTATTACAGGAGCCCCTGTAGAACAACTTGAGTTTGAGGATGTGACCTACTGGGAGGAGATCCGGCAAATCTTTGAGTGGACGAAAACAAATGTTACTTCGACCATGCATATCTGTTGGGCCTCACAGGCAGGCTTATACCATCATTTCAATGTTCCAAAATACGGGCTCGACAGCAAATGCTTTGGGGTATTTCCACACACCGTTATTAAACCTAAAGTGAAACTGCTACGCGGCTTTGATGAACTGTTTTATGCTCCTCACTCTCGGCATACGGAAGTTCGGCGGGAAGATATTGACCATATCGCCGAATTAGAGGTTTTATCCGAATCCGAGGAAGCTGGAGTGTACCTGGTAGCCACACTTGATGGTAGACAAATCTTTGTAACAGGGCATTCAGAATATGATCCGCTTTCACTGAAATGGGAATACGACCGCGATGTGGCCAAAGGACTGGATGTTGACGTCCCCAAAAATTATTTTCCTAACGACGATCCTGAACGCATACCGCCCTCCATCTGGCGGGCTCATGCCAATTTATTATTTTCAAATTGGCTTAACTATTATGTATACCAAGAAACACCTTATGATATCGGACCTCAGATTTAAAAAGGGGCTTGTCGTTTACCCTTATACAGTACCACCTTGCAGTAGCGCAGCAGTATAGTCTTGGACATCCATTTTTGCAGCATATGTTATAGCACCTATCTATGGAAGTGAACAGGAGGATTCATATGAGTGAGAAACAGTGGAAAATCGAAAGCAGATTGGCACAAATCGGTTCCATTGAGGAGCCAGTAACTGGGGCTGTGAATTACCCGATTTACCAATCTACAGCGTTCCGCCATCCCCGACTGGGTCAAAGTACTGGGTTTGATTACATTCGGACGATTAATCCCACGCGAAAGGTATTGGAAGAGGCTGCTGCTGCACTCGAATCTGGTGATGCAGGCTTTGCATGCAGTTCAGGAATGGCAGCGCTGCAAACTGTTTTTGCATTGTTTGGTCAGGGAGACCACCTTATTGTATCGCTAGATCTTTATGGCGGGACCTACCGTTTACTGGAGCGTATTTTATCTAAATTTGGTGTGACTGCAAGCTATGTGGATACAAACGATCTTGAAGCACTCCAACAGTCATGTCGACCCAATACCAAAGCTGTATTCATAGAAACGCCTACCAACCCGTTAATGATGATTACTGATATTCAAGCGGTGGCTGCATGGGCATCGCAACATGAGTTGCTTACAATTGTAGATAATACGCTGCTAACACCATACTTCCAGCGGCCATTGGAACTGGGTGCGGATATTGTGGTACATAGCGCAACCAAATATTTGGGTGGGCATAACGATGTGCTGGCAGGGTTGATTGTTTCCAAAGGAAAAGAACTGTCAGCTGAGATTTCCTTTCTGCACAATTCCATAGGAGCCGTGCTTTCGCCAAGCGATTGCTATCAGTTGATGAAGGGGATGAAGACGTTAGCACTGCGTATGGATCGACATGAGCATAATGCAACAGTGTTGTCTAACTATTTACTGACGCACCCGGCAGTGGCAGAAGTATTTTACCCGGCGCTTGAAGGTCATCCGGGTCGTGAGATACAAAATAAACAATCCAGCGGAAACACAGGGATCTTCTCTTTTAAAGTAAAGGATGCTCGCTATGTGGAGCCTTTGCTTCGTCATATTAAGCTCATTGCGTTTGCCGAAAGTTTGGGCGGTGTGGAGTCGCTAATGACTTATCCCGCTGTGCAGACACATGCGGACATACCAGCAGAAATTCGGGATGCAGTCGGGGTAGATGACAGGCTTCTGCGTTTCTCGGTAGGCATTGAGCATACAGATGACCTGATTGAAGATTTGCGTTCGGCACTGGAAGCGGCACGTCTAGAAGTAGAGGGAGGGGAGCAGCAATGATAGAAGATGTGAGGGGAATCGAAGTAGATCTGGGCAAAGAACGGAAATTCGCAACCAAGCTGCTGCATTTTGGCTCTGAAATTGACAGTGTTACTGGGGCATCGAGCGTCCCGATCTATCAAGCTTCAACCTTTCATCATCATGATATTTTTAATCCTCCACAACATGATTATAGCCGTTCAGGCAATCCGACACGACAAGCTTTGGAAGATTATATTGCCTTATTAGAAGGCGGAGCTTGTGGTTTTGCCTTTGCATCAGGCATGGCTGCTATCTCCACAACATTTATGCTCTTATCGGCTGGAGATCATGTCATTGTTTCGGAAGATGTATACGGAGGGACATATCGTCTGCTGACCTCCATCTTGAAACGAATGAATATCGAAACAACCTTCGTCGATATGACGGATCTCAATCTTGTAAAAGAGGCGTTGCAGGAAAATACAAGAGCTGTGTATATGGAAACCCCCTCTAATCCGACACTCAAAATTACCGATGTAGCCGGAATAACCGCTTGGGCAAGGGATCATGGGCTGTTGACGTTATTGGACAATACTTTTATGACACCGTATTATCAACGTCCGATCGAGCAGGGAGTTGATATTGTATTGCACAGTGCGACCAAGTTTTTGGGTGGACACAGTGACGTACTGGCAGGACTTGCGGTAGCTCGTACCGAATCGTTGGGGAGACAAATCAAGCAGCTTCAGAATGGATTGGGTACCGTGCTGGCTCCGCAAGAGTCTTGGTTGCTTATGCGTGGGATGAAGACACTGGAAGCGCGTATGGCTCATAGCGAAAAGAGTGCGGCCAAACTCGCAAACTGGCTGAACGAGCGCAATGATATTGAAGCGGTATACTACCCGGGGTTGGAGAACCATCCAGGGCGTGCAGTTCATGAGTCTCAATCCAGTGGTTATGGCGCGGTGATTTCGTTTGATGTAGGTTCTGGTGAGCGTGCCAAAGCGGTCCTCAGCCGTGTACGTATTCCCATTGTGGCGGTGAGTCTAGGAGCAGTGGAAAGTATCTTGTCGTACCCGGCAATGATGTCACATGCGGCTATGCCGCAAAGTGTACGCTTGGAGCGCGGGATTACGGACGGACTCCTTCGTTTCTCCGTTGGTCTAGAGGACATTGATGACCTGATCAGCGATCTGAATGAGGCGCTGTGCTAGAGCGTTAGCATATCCATAACATGTTGGCATTTTTACGAGGGAAGCAAATATATGTAGTCCTTAGCAGCAGGTTTCCGATATTCAGGAGACTTGCTGTTTTCTATATACAGCGGGAATAAGTATGGTTCCTTACCTAAAGATATGTTAGTATTATCATTAGGTTTTACTATGCTAAATAGCACAGACAACATACAAGGCTAGTCATGAACATACATTACGGCAGGGTTCGAACGCAGGTTTGTGAAAGCATTCTCGTTCATAAGTCCTGTCTTTCATTTCGTCGCCCTGTGACAGCGAAGGAGGATACACCATGAGTGTAATCGACCATATTTTAGATAAAGCCCTACGCGGCGAACGCCTGAATTTAGAGGATACTGTAGCTTTGTTCGAATCAGACGAGATTGAAAAAATAGGCCATGCGGCCAATAAAGTCATGAATCGCATGCATCCTAATCCCATTAAAACCTTCGTCATCGGACGAAATATTAACTATACGAACGTGTGTGACGTATACTGCCGTTTTTGCGCTTTTTACCGTAGACCGGGTTCCGATGAAGGTTATGTTTTGCCGGATGAGGTGATTTTCCAAAAAATTAAGGAAACGCAGGAGGTAGGTGGCACCGAAATCCTAATGCAAGGCGGTGTAAATCCAAATCTGCCGTTCAGCTATTATACCGATTTGCTGAAAGCTATTAAGGAACGTTTTCCCGATATCACGATGCATTCCTTCTCCCCAGCTGAAATTCACAAAATGAAGGAAAAATCCGGTCTATCCATGGAAGATACGATCCGGGCTATTCATGAAGCTGGATTGGATTCTCTCCCAGGTGGGGGCGGAGAAATTTTGGATGACCGCACACGCCGCAAAATCAGCCGTCTCAAAGGCTCCTGGCGTGATTGGATGGATGTTATGCAAACAGCTCACAAGGTTGGGATGAACACGACAGCTACGATGGTTATCGGCTTTGGCGAATTGATGGAGGAGCGTGCGCTGCATTTATTGCGTGTCCGTGATGCTCAGGACGAATGCATTGAAAACAAGTATAACTCTGAAGGATTTTTGGCCTTTATTCCGTGGACCTTCCAACCAGATAACACCAACCTGAAGAAGGAACGCCAGACGCCTGAGGAATATTTGAAGACTGTAGCGATCAGCCGTCTTGTTTTGGATAACATCAAGCATATCCAGTCTTCATGGGTAACCATGGGACCGGAAATCGGTAAAAAATCGCTGTACTACGGTTGCGATGATTTTGGCAGCACCATGATTGAGGAGAACGTAGTTTCCGCTGCAGGTGCAACGTATAAGGTCAACATTGAATCCATTTTACAGTTGATCCGTGAGACGGGTCACATTCCGGCACAGCGCAATACCCGTTATGATATTATTCGTACTTTTGACAGTGCTAGCAGCATTGAACATGATTTTATTATGCAAAATTAATATTAGCTAATATAACGTACATTACAAAACGCTTATCTTTTACTATTCCATGTACAAGGATAGTGAAGATAAGCGTTTTTGTGCTGAAGAATGAAAATCCTTCAGTATCTTACTCTTCTTTGTATTGCGGTAAATATATTTGGCTTGCTACCGTTCCCATCGTTTCATATACATGATCTCAGCCTCAGGGTCTGCCATTTGAATGACTGCCTTAAAGCGCTGCAAATCCAGGAGATGAACGCTGTAAATGGTAGCCATTTGTTCTTTTTTATCTGATTCACTTTTCGTCTTGCCCTCTATTAGGGTAGAGCTTCTAATAGGTGTGCTGTGCAATCGCACTGGATGATATTGTCGTAATTCCGGCAATAACCAGTGTTTCTGCTACCGGAAAGCCACTCAGAAAGCCGAGAGCCAACCCCAGTGTGAAATTAATGTCAATGTATAAAGCCTCCTGTATAATACGTTTATTTAAGTGAATGATATGGGAAATAAATCACATACTCTGAAAGTGACTTCAAGAATAGAATAATATCAAATTTTTAATAAAAAATGGAATATTAAATTTCATACATGAAATGAATAGGAAAAGTTAACAAAAAGACATGCCATGTGGTGATGTGCATGCTAAAAGGGGGTTAAGCCACATAACGAGAGGTAAATTTAATGGGGAACAAGAACAATTGCTTCTTTAGCTTACAGATAACTGGAATAAAAGGCAGACGTAGCTTGGGGATGCTCAATAGCAGCACAAGCGCTATCAGAATGACAAAGGGAAGTGATTTGGTCGCAGCAATCACCAGATGCAGTAACGGGGAGGATTTGCGTACCGCTGGTTTGGAATGATGCTCCAGCCCGTGGGTGTCCGTTTCTAACGAAGTAACATCGTCATGAAGCATAAGTGATGATCCTGCAGTAAACTGAAGGGATTGAGTGGTGTCTTCCGCGTGGAACGTTACAGGAAGGGACAAAATCTGAACGAAGCTCAATATGACGATTATGAATGTACGCAGCATGTTCAGCAACGTTGACATCTTATCCCTCCCTCTTGTGAAAAATTCATATCACTATAACATTAGCATACCGCATCCTAAATATTCAAACATCTTTCGATTTTTACTTATCACGGTAAGTGTTTATAACACGATTAACACCTCTTTGAAACCTGATCAGCCTCTTTTGTTCGTATGTCTTTCTGTTTCCAGTCGTTCACTTCGTATAACCCTTCAGAGGCCGCCATATACTGAAAGCAGTGATCGAAAGGAGTGAGCCAATGGAACTGTTTACAGTGTGGACCAATACAGACGGGGATCAGGAAACCGACCGTTTTTATGAAGTGGTCAAAAGTAGAACCAAGGGACTACATATGTCACGGCGCGGATTTCGATTCACTTTCAGACAGCTTGACAACAAAGTGGCATGGACCTGCAAGGGCACTGAAAGCAATTCGGCGTTTGAAAGCTTTCTTCCCTGTGTATACAGCATCATGGCTTCGGCGATAGCGGATTATATTATCGAAGTTAGGGAGTGGGGGATACTCGATCTTATTCTCACCAAAGCCTGTTCTCTGCTGGAGAAAGAGGACGTTGAACAAATTCGGAGCATGATTCGCTCGCTGTTAAATGATGATGGTCCCCGAGGGCGTCTCAAACGCCACGGTAAGCTAACCAGTCTCCTGGAAAGGGACTTCAGGGAGCTTCGTGTGATCAATTTGGAAGGGCTTATTCAATTTAGACTGCATGCGTATAAAAAAGAGCTTGAAGAAATTGTTGAATATGCCATGGAAGAATTCTGGGCAGATCGGCAATACGAAGAATTTATGGGGTTGCTTAAATATTTTGTGTTTTTTCAGGAGAGCAAAGTTCCACTCGTACATGTACTTCACCAAGGGGGGCATAATTTCACCATTCTCGATAATGCCATGGTGCCCATACCGACTCCTGATGCAGACGACATTATTGTAGAAATGCCGGGTATTGAACTGGAGATGGAGGTCGAGGATCGAATTGTCAGCACCCTTATTTCGATATCTCCTGCTTCCATTATATTGCATACAGACGATGAGCACACCCCTATTGTGCGGACGCTCCTGCATATTTTTGAAGACAAAGTGAAGCTGAGTAAACTTTATCCAGGTCAGGATGTTCAAAAATAATCAACCGTTCGTATAAACTCATGGATTTCTGGAAAGCCTTTGCCTCAAGGGGAGGTTTTTTATGAGATCCATGTTGGTATGGAAACGAATCTTAGGAACCATATTCATCGCAATCTGCCTGGTATTGTCCGGCAATGAGGTTTACGGTCACAAAGAACCGGTCCAGCATAAGAAATGGCAGTCCACACCTGTTTTAGCTCCACGTGAAGAGCAGGTGATTACGACCATGACGGTCACGGCAACAGGATATACAGCAGGCTATGAATCCACCGGCAAACGGCCGAATCATCCCGGTTACGGTATTACGTATTCCGGTGTAAAAGTGCGTCGTGACAAGAATACACTGTCCACGATTGCGGCTGATCCCAAGACGTTTCCATTGGGCAGCATTTTGTACATTCCAGGTTACGGCTACGGGATTGTTGCAGATACAGGTTCAGCGATTAAGGGCAATAAAATTGACTTGTATTTTAAAACAACCCGACAGGTGTATTCTGAATGGGGCAAGAAAGATGTGGATGTTCAAATTATAAAAAAAGGAAACGGAAAGTGTACGGAAAAAATGATAAAGTCGCTGCAAAAGGCGATAGAAACGCATAAGACCATTCCGCCCGAGACACTGGATGCTTCCATATAATCCTTGCATATTGTTTTTTCTCACTTCACATACTATGTTTCGGGATAAGCTTTTCCCGCAAACCATACTGGGAGGTTGAATAATATGCCAAATCAAGGCGGAAATTCTTTTATGAACAAAGGCTTTAAGGCAAACACCGGAAATCAGTTTAAAACGGAATTTGCTCAAGACAATACGGTAGGCGTTGTTTCTCAAAAGGTAAAGCAGTCTGAACAAAATAAAATTCAAGACAACTTCCAAACACCTAATGAGAAGTATGACGAAGAATTTGCAACAGATCAAGGCGGCACAAATGTAGTAGCGCAAAAAGTTCAAAACTCCAGTCGTAATAAAATCCAAAGCAATGCACAAACACCGAACGAAAAGTTCGACGAAAACTTTAACACTAAATAAAAAAGCATATACAAAAGACAATGCTCCGGATATATTTCCGGAGCATTTCGCGTTGAGTAAAAGTGGCTAGAACCTATAGGTCTAAGGTTTTATCTCCTTTTTAATTGTTTTTAAGGTGGAATTAAGGTTTAAAGTGCAAAATAAAGTCAGTTAAACAACACCACCTAGAAGCATAGGGTTTGGGAGGAGATATACAATGGACGAATTTAAAAATAATAATTCCGGGCGCCGGAACGACAATGATCAGGTTGACAACGATAAAGCAACTCGGCAAAACGAATCAAATGGTTCCTCGTATTACTATTCCTATGGCCCTTTTTCCTCAGTGCAGTCGGACGGACAACGCAGGGAAGGCCAGTCGGTGGAAGACGTCGAGATTACGCCACCGCAGGCAGTGAGACCTCTTCCTTCTTCTTATCAACGTGCTGTGCCTGAGCAACAGGACGGTTCAGGTCGGAATAACGGCAACTGGCAATTTAAACCGAATAAGCCTAAATCGCAGGTGAAAACGATTTTCTTATCTTTTTTAGCCGGAATGCTGGTCATCACGGTATTGATGTATACAGCCGACCGAACCAACATGTTCACACCAGAAACAGCGTTGACTTCGGCGGCAGCTGAAAGCGGAGAAACGACGAATTCAGGAACCACCAACTCCAACTCGGCTCCAAGTGCAGTTCCGGCTGTGATGCCTTCAGGTACGGCTGATGTTCAGTCTGTGGTAGCCAAGGCTGGTCCAGCAGTCGTCAAAATCGAAACGCTGGCCAAGCAATCTAGTGGAGGCAGACAAAGTAGCCCTTATTACAATGACCCGCTATATCAATACTTTTTCGGCAATCAGTATGGCGATAGTGGCAGTAGCGGCAATAGTAACGAAAATGAAGGTAGCAACAGTGGACAGCTAACTCCGCTGGGTATTGGTTCCGGTTTTATTTTTGATAAATCGGGTTACGTCCTGACCAACAACCATGTTGTGGAAGGTGCAAGTGTAGTACAGGTTACCGTAGAGGGAACCAACAAGCCTTACGAAGCCAAAGTTTTGGGCAAAAATGCAGATCTTGATTTGGCGGTTCTTAAAATTGATGGTAAAAATAATTTTCCAACTGTAACCTTGGGGAACTCCGATAACGCTAAAGTGGGCGAGTGGATGGTTGCGATCGGTAACCCAGAAGGCTTCGAACATTCGGTAACAGCCGGGGTGTTGAGTGCGAAAGAGCGTACGATCACTATTAATAGTGAGTCCACCGGAAAACCGACGCAATACAAGCATCTTATTCAGACAGATGCCTCCATTAATCCTGGTAACTCTGGCGGACCGTTACTGAATCTGCAAGGACAGGTTATCGGTATGAACGTAGCTGTAAGTGCAGACGCACAGGGGATCGGATTTGCGATTCCGTCCAATACGATTTTGGAAGTCGTTGATAAGTTGAAAAATAACCAGCCTATTCCGAAAGAACCTGTACCCTTCATTGGTGCAAGTCTCTTAAACTTGAGCCCTGAAGTAGCCAAGGAATTAGGTACATCTCTGACCGAAGGCTCGGTTGTACGGGATATTATATACAAATCACCAGCTTATCAGGCCGACCTGCGTCCTTACGATGTAATTATCGGAGCCAATGGCACGCCTTATAGCACATCACAAGAGCTCATTCAATTCATCCAAAAACAAAAAGTGGGTACAGCCCTTACACTTAACATTGAACGAGCTGGGCAGAAAAAAGATATTCAGCTAAAAATAGGCAACAAAAATGACTTTAGCTCTACGCTTCAACAATAAGAGAATAACTTAAAAATTGAACATGAACGCAAGAAACGGAAGGAAGACCCTTCCGTTTCTTGCTGTACGCAGTGGCAAGATGCTACACGCGCCTACTCCTGCTACAATAGAGGGAAAAGAAGAAGAGACAAAGGAGTTTGATCGTGTATGCGTTCTACTATTCTGATCATTGATGACGATGAAAAAATTGTATCCATGCTGCGCAGAGGGCTGGCTTTTGAAGGATATGAAGTACTGACAGCCGCGAATGGAGCAGAAGGATTGAATAAAATGTTAACAACTGAGCCTGATCTGGTCGTGCTGGATGTCATGATGCCGCAGGTCGATGGTTTTGAAGTATGCCGTCGTATGCGGGAGGGAGGAAGCACAGTACCTGTCCTGATGCTTACAGCCAAGGATGAGGTGGAGAACCGGGTAAAGGGTCTGGATTTAGGGGCTGATGATTATCTCGTAAAGCCGTTTGCTCTGGAAGAACTGCTGGCACGAGTGCGAGCGCTTTTGCGGCGTAAAACTGAACAGCAGGACAACAATGCAAATCGGCTTATCTTCGAGGATTTACAACTAGATAACGAATCGCGCGAAGTGGTTCGTGGTGGCAAACGCTTGGAACTGACGGCCAAAGAATTTGAATTGCTCCATTTGTTCATGCAAAACCCGAAACGCGTTCTGTCACGTGATCTGATTATGGATAAAATATGGGGCTATGACTATAGCGGAGAATCAAATGTGCTGGAAGTATATATTGCCATGTTGCGACAAAAAACGGAGCAGAATGGTGGCAAGCGGCTTATCCGTACCATTCGGGGAGCTGGCTATATTTTAAGAGGTGATGTGTAATATGTCTATTCGGTGGCGGCTGACAGCTTGGTATTCGAGCATCTTGGCTATAGTGCTTGTCATTTTTGGTCTGGCTATTTACGGACTAGTATATTACTACACATATAATGAAGTGAAAAGTCAGCTTATGACTCAGGCGCCACAGATTAACAATCAATTACGCCTTATTATAAAAGGGGGCTTGTTTGAGGTCCCTAACCTGGATCTGGGGTTGGAGCAGGGGCGTGGAATAGATGACTCACAGCTATATGTCCAAATTTACAATTATACGTCTGGTGTAACCAAAACGACCCAAAATATGAAAGACCTCAATATCACCTTCCCTGTTCCGTCTACAGCAACAGGAGCAGTTCAAAGTGAAGGGGTTCGGCGTGTGAATGTAAATGGCGATTCCTTTATGATTTATCAACAGCCGATCAAATCCGAGGAGCTGGGCTTGGTGGTTGGGCTGCTTCAGGTTGGGCAATTCACAGGCTCTCAGGACCGACTCATGAACAGGTTGCAAAATGTGCTCGTGTACGGTTCGTTATTTGCCTTACTCGCTGCTGCAACCTCTGGTCTCTTCCTGGCTCGTAAATCTATGAAGCCACTGGTCAAGGTCATTGAAGGGGCCAATCAGATTCAATCGAGTAATGATTTGAGTGTTCGGATTGAATATGACGGTCCGCCGGATGAAATTGGACAATTGATCGGGACAGTTAACAACATGCTGGGACGTACAGAAGTGTTTTACAAGGAGCTTGAAGATGCTTATGGCGCGCAGCGCCGCTTTGTGGCCGATGCATCCCATGAACTGCGCACACCCTTGACGACGATTCGTGGCAACGTTGATTTTCTACTCAAAATGTGGACGACCGAACCGGATGAGCGACCGAATATGGATGAAGCCATGATTCGCGAGCTTTCTATGGAGGCGCTGAGTGACATGGCGGATGAAGGCAAGCGAATGAGCCGTTTGGTGAACGATATGTTATCACTCGCGAGAGCGGACACAGGGAAAACGTTCGATAAGGTGCCTGTTGCGCTGGAACCGCTCGTAACCGAGGTCGCTCGCCGTGCTCAGTTTTTGGAGCGAACGGCCGAATGGAATGTGGGCGATTTTTCGTTGTTGAATGGTATTTATATGGACGGAAGCAAAGATTATTTGCAGCAGATGCTATTCATTTTCATTGATAATGCGTTTAAATATACCCCTGAAGGCACAGTGCGATTTGATGCGATTGTATATCAGGGACAGGTGGGGCTACGGATCAGTGATACAGGCATTGGAATGGACAAAAGTGAGGTTCCCTTTATTTTTGACCGATTTTACCGGGCAGATGAATCACGCGGTGTGACGGAGGGAATTGGCTTGGGGTTATCAATTGCCAAGTGGATTATTGACGAACATCACGGGTCTGTGGAAGTCGTTACGCGCCAGGGTGAAGGAACGACCTTTGTCATCTGGCTTCCAGTCAGCTTTTCCGCGCCTTTGGAATAGGCTATAATAGGAGGGGCAACAACATCATAGAATTGGCCGGTAGAGGCATAAAGCCCACAGCTGTCCAGTGATTGGAGCTGCATACCGTGTCGAAGAAAGCGGGGGCTATTTTTGGAGGTACTCAGAATTTCGCCCCGGGGTTACTGCTACGGCGTAGTCGATGCCATGGTATTGGCTCGTCAGGCAGCCAGAAATTTGGACTTACCCCGGCCTATTTATATATTAGGCATGATTGTTCATAACAGTCATGTTACCAACTCCTTTGAAGATGAAGGGATTATTACATTGGACGGACCGAACCGCATGGAGATTTTAAGCCAGGTAGAGAGCGGTACTGTCATCTTCACTGCTCATGGCGTATCACCAGAGGTCCGCAAGCTGGCAAGGGACAAGGGATTGACCACGGTTGATGCAACCTGTCCTGACGTGACGAAGACACATGATCTGATTCGGGAGAAGTCTGCCGAAGGCTATCAGATTATTTATATTGGCAAGAAAAACCATCCAGAGCCAGAGGGAGCTATGGGTATTGCCCCTGACCATGTACATTTGATTGAAAAGGAAGAAGAGATCGACAGTCTTACCCTGTCAGGAGACAAAATCCTGATTACGAATCAGACGACCATGAGTCAATGGGATATCAAGCACATTATGAAGAAGCTGCTGGAGAAGTATCCAGGTGCCGAGATACACAATGAAATCTGTTTGGCGACGCAAGTACGTCAGGAAGCGGTAGCTGAGCAGGCAGGACAGGCGGATCTAGTGATCGTGGTCGGTGACCCGCGAAGCAACAATTCAAACCGATTGGCTCAGGTGTCGGAGGAAATAGCTGGTACCAAGGCTTATCGTATTTCTGATGTAACCGAGCTGAAGAGGGAGTGGCTTGAGGGTGTAGCCAAAGTAGCAGTGACTTCCGGGGCTTCAACCCCTACGCTGATTACCAAAGAGGTCATTACGTATTTGGAACAGTATGATGCGGATAACCCGGAAACATGGGAGATTCGGCGAACCATTGATATGAAAAAGCTGCTGCCTCCTGTACGAGAAAAGTCAAAAACGACGAAATAATATATGATTGATTACAGCCGTTATTCGGATACAAGCATCCGGATAACGGCTTTTTTACATTACTTAACTGCCGATGTTATTCAATTAAACTAGATTTCCTAACTCGAAAAATAGAATAATTCGAGACAATTAAGCCTTGACGAGTAGAACTAAAACAGGTATAGTTACTTTAACGAATAAAAGCTTAAAAGCGAACAAGCGTCTAAGTGTCATAATGTTATTCAATATGGTTAATAAAATATAGTTTATAGAGAGGAAGAAAAAAATGATCGTTATCGCTGGTGTTCACACACCTGAAGAACATATCCAAGCTATTGTTGAAGTTATTGAAAAAGAAGGATTGCAGGCTCATGTGTCGCGAGGATCGGATCGTACGATTATCGGACTGATCGGTAGCGTAGAGCCGAAGCTGGCAGAGCATCTACGTCAAATGAAGGGTGTAGAAAATGTGGTTAAAATATCGAAGTCCTACAAATTGGCCAGCCGTGATTTTCATCCGGAAAATACGGTGATCTCTATTAAAGGTGTAAATATCGGCGGGGGCGAGCTTGTCGTTATGG
>NZ_JCAJRU010000099.1:0-16490 GCF_059447605.1 Paenibacillus sp. N119s
TGGATGATATGCGCAAAATCAATATTCCACGTGTGCGTTTTACGACCTCACATCCGCGTGATTTTGACGACCATTTGGTTGAAGTGCTGGGTAAGGGCGGCAATCTGGTGGAGCATATTCATCTGCCTGTACAATCCGGTAATACGGATATATTGAAGAAAATGAACCGAAAATATACTCGTGAGCGTGTTTTGGAACTGGCAGCGAAGATAAAAGCAGCTGTTCCGCATGTCTCTCTCACAACAGATATTATCGTAGGTTTCCCGGGTGAAACAGACGAGCAATTTGAAGATACTCTATCTTTGGTGCGTGAAGTGGGCTATGATTTTGCCTACACATTTATTTATTCACCACGTGAAGGTACGCCAGCGGCTTCGATGGAAGATAATGTGCCTATGTCGGTTAAAAAAGAGCGTCTCCGGCGTCTGAACATTGCTGTGAATCAAAACAGCCTGCGCTTTAACAGTCGATTGCGTGGCGAAGTGGTGGAAGTACTGGTGGAAGGCGAGAGCAAAAATGACAGCAAAGTGCTTGCTGGTCGGACTCGTTCCAATAAGCTGGTTCATTTTGAAGGATCTAAGGACCTGATTGGTTCCTTTGTCCAAGTGAAAATTACAGAGCCTATGACTTTCTACATTAAAGGTGACTTGGTTCAAACGCCAGTAGCGGTTAACGAATAAGAAGAATAATCTAACGAGCGTGTCTGCATGCGGTTTGAATAAAGGGCTGCGTGCAAGACTATTTAAGCGAGAAAAGGAGCGATGGGCAATGACAGAGGAGCGGTTGCAACATACAGAACTTCAAACGGCGGCGCGCCAGCATGATCATTTGGTCAATCGCGACATGATATTGGCAAAGGCCAAAGAGTTGGCGGGAATTCTGGGCAGCAGTGAGGAAGTGCAGGTATTCCGAAAAGCAGAAGAAAAGATTCAGGATCATGAGCGCATCCAGCAGCTGATTGCAACCATGAAGAAGAAGCAAAAGGAAATTGTAGCATTTGAATCTCTAAAGAATCAAAAAATGATTGCCAAAATAGAGGCTGAACTTCAAGAGCTACAGGAAGAGCTTGACGGTATTCCAATTGTAACGGAGTTTCAGCAGAGTCAGGTAGAAATTAATGAGCTGCTGCAAATGGTGATCACGGCCATCCGTGATACGGTTGCTGAAAAGGTGAACGTAGAAGAGGGAAAGACTACTTCCTCCTCGAATTGCAGTGACTAGAATAAGATTTATGGTGTGGAGGCTTAGCTTCCACGCCTTTTTTTCGAAAGCAATTACTCATTGTAAATGTTCATGAGATACCAAGAGAATTGCGACATCATAGATGGGATGAAAGCGAGGGAATGGTAAGTTGCGTAAGATGCTAGAGGGTGAAGAAAATACTTTTTGGGAGTACTTAGGATGTGAGCTGATTACAGCTGATGCTAACGAGGCACATATCGCTTTGGAGGCCAAACAACACCATACCAATGTGATGGGGATTGTACATGGGGGGGTGCTCACAACATTGATGGATCAGGCGATGGGGATGGTCAGTATGGCTTCACGAAATATGGATTCATGTGTAACAACGAATCTGAACGTTCATTTCTTGTCAGCCATGAGACAAGGACGGCTGGAGGTTAAAGCACGGATTGTTCATCAGGCAGGCCGCACCATAACCACTCAGGCAGAAGTGAGGGATAGTGAAGGTACACTCGGTTGTACAGCTACAGCAACCTTCCGAGTATTGCGTCAACAAGCAAGCGATTCAGGCAAGGCCTGACGCTTGACAAAAAGATTTATTATGTCATAATGAATTTATCAAAACGATATAATATGGTGATGCCAATGGATAGCAATCGTATAAACGAAGAGGCGCAGAAGGCGTCGTACAACATTAAGAAATACCGTACCCCGGACGGTGCTCCGGCGGATATCGTAATGTTTACTTTAACGAAGCGTGAGCGCAAGACGGTAACCAAAACATTGCCGATTCGTGAGCTGAAAGTAATGCTCATCAAGCGCCGTAGTTGGCCGTTTGCGGGACGCTGGGCGTTGCCTGGAGGGTTTTGTCAAGAAGATGAATCCATATATGGAGCGGCCAAGCGGGAACTGTTAGAAGAAACCGGTGTAGACGGCGGGCATCTGGAGTATTTGGGCGTATATAGTGGACCAGGCCGTGATCCGCGCGGGTGGATCATATCGCATGCGTTTTTTGCGCTGGTAGAGGAATGGATGCTGGAGCAACGTCAGGCAGCTGATGATGCTTCGGAGGTCGGTTTATTTACGATCCGAGAAGCGTTGGAGGAATTGGAACTGGCGTTTGATCACCGGGATATCATAGTTGATGCTTATCGCAAAATTCAGTTGCAGATGCTTCAGACAACGATAGCCAAGCAATTTTTACCGCCACATTTTACACTGGGTGAATTGTATCAGGTAATACAGAGCGTCGTACCGGATTTCGAAGAGCCGAATTTTATTCGCAAAATAACATCGACTCGTAGTAGACAGGGAATACTGGAAGAGGTTCGGGATGAGAATGGCAAACCGCTCAGTTCCAATCAGTATTCACAAAGACCAGCCCAGTTGTACCGCTTTAGTGATAGAGTACCGCGTTTATCTATTTATACGTAACTTTTATTGGAATAGATTACGCATAGAGCGTACAATCTCACTTTGATGATAAGGAGCTGACTGTACGATGAAGGCACTGATTGTTATTGATTACACGAATGATTTTGTGGACGGTAGTCTGCCTGTGGGGCAACCTGCGATTGAGCTGGATGAACGGATCACAGCAATTACGCAGGCCTACGTGGATCAAGGGGACTTTGTTGTCATGGCTGTCGATTTACATGAGGAGAACGACCTTTATCACCCGGAGAGTAAGCTGTTTCCTCCACATAATATACGTGGAACCGATGGACGACAATTGTATGGTAAGCTTCATAGCCTATATGAGCAGCAAAGTGATCATATCTACTGGTTGGATAAAACACGGTACAGTGCTTTTGCTGGTACAGACCTAGAACTCAGGCTGCGCGAGCGCGGGATCTTGGAAGTTCATCTGATTGGTGTGTGTACAGATATATGTGTGCTACATACGGCTGTAGATGCCTATAACAAAGGTTTTGCTATTACTGTCTACAAGGACGCTGTGGCAAGCTTCAATCAGGCGGGGCATGATTGGGCTTTGGGTCATTTTGAGGGAAGTCTTGGAGCCACGGTACAGTCGGCTGAAGATACGATTTTATGCCAGAAGAAGTAAAATAACTGAACGATTGTACACCAATGTCCGATAACAAATTAGAGCCGGATATTGCTGAATCTGGGCAGATGAACGGTACACCGTCACCAAGCCAGGGAAAGTCAGAGAGGATGATACGATGAAGTCAACGAGCCTCGCATTACATACAGATAAATATCAGATTAATATGATGTACGCCCATTGGGTGAACGGAAGTCACCAACGAAAAGCTGTGTTCGAGGCGTATTTTCGTAAGCTCCCTTTTGGCAATGGATATGCCGTGTTTGCTGGTCTGGAACGCATTGTGAATTACATTTCAAACTTGAGGTTTACAGAAGAGGACATTCGCTATCTGTCAGAGCAGGAGGAAAAGTACGATCCGATGTTCATGGAGGCATTGCGCCAGTTTAAGTTTGGCGGAACGATCCATTCGATGAAAGAAGGAGCACTTGTTTTTCCGAATGAGCCTCTGGTTCGAGTTGAAGGAACAATTATGGAAACACAGCTTGTCGAGACGGCGTTGTTGAATTTTATGAACTACCAGACCCTTATTGCGACAAAAGCATCGCGGATCAAGCAGGTAGCTAGCGACGATACACTGCTCGAATTTGGTACACGGCGTGCGCAGGAGGCAGATGCAGCGATTTGGGGAGCGCGTGCAGCTTATGTGGCAGGTTTCGATGCGACTTCTAATATGCTGGCAGGCGAACATTTCGGGATTCCGACAAAAGGGACACATGCCCATTCATGGGTGCAGACCTTTATGACGGAGCAAGAGGCGTTTGACGTGTATGCGAAGGTTTTGCCAGATCAGGTCACGCTGCTGGTAGATACCTTTGACACGCTGGAAAGCGGTGTTCCCCATGCGATTCGGACAGCAAAGATGCTGGAGAGTCAAGGCAAGCGCATGAATGCCATCCGTTTGGATAGCGGTGATTTGGCTTATCTATCTATTCAGGCACGGGAAATGCTCGATGCTGAAGGTTTGGATTACGTACAAATTGTAGCTTCCAACGATCTGGATGAAAATACGATCTTCAATCTTAAAGCCCAAGGGGCACGTATTGATGTATGGGGTGTAGGGACACAGCTGATTACAGCTTCAGATCAACCTTCACTGGGTGGAGTGTACAAGCTGGTAGAGCGGGAAGTAGACGGCGAAATGCTGCCGACGATTAAGATCTCCGGTAACCCGGAAAAAGTATCTACACCAGGCAAAAAGGATGTATACCGCATTGTGGATAAAAAGAAAGGGAGAGCTGTGGCTGATTATATTTCTTTCCCGGATGAAGAACGTCCGCGTAATGGTAAGCGCCTGAAGCTATTTAACCCTTTACATCCATATATGAAGAAGTATGTTGAAAACTACGAAGCTGTACCGATGCTTGAGCCTATTTTTATAAATGGACAGAAGGTATACGAGCTTCCTGAGCTGGATGAAATTCGTGCCTATCATGCTTCACAGCTGAAACTGTTTTGGCCAGAGTATTTGCGGAAGCTGAACCCTGAAATTTATCGTGTAAATCTTAGCGAGAAGGTATGGGAGCTGAAGCAAAAGCTGATTGACAGCTACATGCAGCCCGAAGTTGAAGAAAAGGAATAATGTAAAAAAGGCACCTCATCCACGTATGGGGTGCCTTTTTTTGTGTCGGCGCATGTGTGAAATAAGAGCTTATTTATAAATCTCTCTCATCACATGTCGCAGCTCAGGGACGATAATACGTTCCATTGCCAAACGAACGGCTCCGCGGGAGCCAGGCATAGAAAACACAGCTGTTTGGCCCACAGTGCCCGCTACAGCCCGGCTTAATATAGCTGCTGATCCAATGTCCTCAGCAAAGCTTAAATAGCGGAAAATTTCTCCAAAGCCAGGTAGTTCCTTATCCAGTAGAGAGGAGACGGCTTCATATGTAGTATCACGCGGAGAAATGCCAGTACCACCTGTTAAAAGTACAGCCTCGATCTCCTCATGTGCCGCAGCTTCGGTTATCAACTGTCGGATACCTTCATATTCGTCCTTGACGATAACGTATCGAATAACCTTGTACCCATTCGTTTCTAGTAGTTCCTTGAGCAGTCGTCCCCCAGTATCTGTCTCCATGGTACGTGTATCAGAGACGGTCACGACCATGCAGTTAACCTGCTGCGGAGATTCCCGCCGGTGCTCCTCTACCGATGTTATATTCATTACAATATTCACTCCTTGATCAGTGGTTAGCAGCTCTTTTTTTACAATAGAGGAATGATTGACTGTATGCAAGTCAGAAACGGAAGCAAAGAGTTATGTGATTAATATCCTTGCGCATGCACCTTGGAATATAGTACACTTCCTTACATAAGTCGGGATTTTTTGGGTTTATTTTGTTGAAAGCGCGAACATCGAATGATTAATTTCAAGGTGTAGCGGGTAATAGTACAGCAGGATCAACAACTGGGAGGTAATCTAATATGAATCATTCATACCAAAAATGCGTGGATGCTTGCCTGGAATGTATGAACGCTTGCAATGTATGTTATGTAGCAAGTTTGAAGGAATATGATTTAGCTATGCTGCGTGAATGCATTCGAGTGAGCAGAGAATGCGCAGAGATATGTGGGTTTGCTGCTCAAATGTTGCAGCGCGGAACGGATTTTGCTGAGCAGATCTGTGAGCTATGCGCTAAAGCCTGTGAGGTATGTGCTGCTGAATGCAGTAAGCATTCCCATAATCATTGCAAACATTGTGCAGAAGCCTGCCGTCATTGTGTTGAGGCTTGTCGTCAATTGGTGGCAGTGTAATTACATATACAGAACCAGTACCTGAAGAGGAAATAAAAGGTTGCTTTCTGCTAAATAGGTTTGTATAATGGTGGGAATTAACGTCAGGGAACGGGAGAGTAGCAACGGAACCGTGTCATTACAGCGAGCCGGAAGAGGTGGAAGCCGGTATGAGATCCGATGTGAAGCGCACCCGAGAGATGGTTGGTCCAACGATAAAAAATTCTAGTAGATCAGCCCGGCAGACACCGTTATTCGTCATTGGAGTGAAATCGCGATTGGAGTAAGCTAATTTTAACTACACCACCGATTTACGAAGAGTGGTACCGCGGGGATATCGAAGTTCTCGTCTCTTGATTATATCAAGAGGCGAGGACTTTTTTTGTTTTTTATTAAATCCTATAAAAAGAAGGAGAGAGGAACATGTTGTTGATGATTGCTGCCCAAGCTATATTGGCTCATACGGACTTGGAGGAGAAAGAAGTTTTATCTTTATTTGAGGTGCCTCCGCAGCCTGAATGGGGAGATGTGGCGTTTCCCTGTTTCGTGCTGGCTAAAAAGTTTCGAAAGTCTCCACAGCAAATTGCAATGGAATTAGCAGAGCTTGTAAACCATGAAGCAGGTCTAACCGCTTCAGCTTCGGGTGCCTATGTAAATATTATATTGGATCGATCTGTTCATATTCCGACGATGCTTGCTGAATTGAGCAAGCCTGAATTTCTCAAGCCCAATATCGGAAATGGACAACGAGTCGTGATTGATATGTCCTCGCCCAATATTGCCAAACCCTTTGGTATCGGTCACCTTCGTTCTACTGTGATCGGTGCTGCCTTGTATCGCATACTTGGTGAAACCGGATATGTACCGATTAGTGTCAATCATCTGGGCGATTGGGGAACACAATTTGGCAAGCAAATCGCAGCCTATAAAAGATGGGGAAATGAGGAGCAGCTACAACATGATCCGATTGGGGAATCGTTGAAGCTATATGTGCGTTTTCATCAGGAGGTCGAGCATGACCCGTCATTGGAGGATGAAGGCCGCGAGTGGTTCCGACGCTTGGAGCATGGGGATACTGAGGCTCAACAGCTATGGGAGTTTTTTGTTGAGGTCAGTCTGGGTGAATTTGACCGTATGTATCAACGTTTGAACATTTTGTTTGATCATGTGTTGGGGGAAAGTTTTTACAATGATAAGATGCAGGCAGTGGTTGCCCGATTAAGGGCCAAAGGCTTGCTGGAGGAAAGCGATGGGGCGCTTGTAGTTCGTCTGGATAACGAACAGCTGCCGCCGTGTCTTATTTTGAAAAAGGATGGGACTACCATCTATCCCACCCGGGATCTGGCGACAGCGATTTATCGTCATGAAGTGATGAAGGCTGATCGGCTGTTGTATGTCGTTGGCGGGGAACAGAAGTTACATTTCCAACAGGTATTTGCGGTGCTGAAGCAGGCGGGAGAGACATGGGCCGAGCAATGTGAGCATGTACCGTTTGGTTTAATGCGGTTTGCGGGTAAAAAAATGTCCACAAGACGTGGCAAGGTGGTAAAACTGGAGGAAGTGCTGGATGAAGCTGTAGCGCGTGCTCAAGCCATCATTGCAGAGAAGAATCCCAATTTGCTGGAACAAGAGGCAACTGCTGAAGACGTTGGTATCGGAGCGATTATTTTTGGTGATTTAAAAAATAACCGTCTGAATGAAGTGGATTTTTCGTTGGAAGAGGCACTGACCTTTGAAGGTGAGACTGGACCTTATGTGCAGTATACCCATGCGCGCATACGCAGCCTTCTGGAGAAAGCTCGTGCTCGCGCGGATGTCGATTCTAACTCTAGTCATAACACCCTTGCCCAAGACGGTCATTCTCCTGATTTACATATCGTTTCGGATGAAATGCTGGGTGACGCAGGCTGGGCACTGCTTAAACAGTTGGATCGCTATCACGGACAGCTGATACGTGCTGTTCAGCAACTGGAACCTTCGGTTATTGCAAGATTTGCAATAGATACGGCACAGGCGTTTAACCGTTTTTACGCTAAGGAAAGAATTGTCGATGGCGGACAATGGCGCCTTCAGTTGGCGGAACAGACTGCGGATATGCTGGCAGGTACACTGCGACTTCTTGGGCTAAAAGCCCCTAACCGGATGTAAGCAGAAAGAAGCTGAACGGGTTACATTAATCGCAGGGTATTCCGTTGTTTTGCAAGCAATTTGTGCATATTTGAAACATTTGGTGATTTTATTGCGTCCGTAAGTATAGAAGCATAGTAAACATGGAGGTGTATCTCATGATCAAAAATAAAAGCGTGGCAGCTGCGCTGCTTGTCGTCTGCTCCTTGGCTGTGGCTACGTCGGCTTCTGCTTTTCGTGATATAAAGGGAGCTGAGCAGGAGAAGATCGTAAGTTCACTTCAGGATAAAGGAATCATTCAAGGGATAACCAAGGATAAGTTTGCACCAGATCAAACACTCACGTATGCACAAGGGGTACACATGGTTGTTCGTGCGATGGATCTTCAGGTTATGCCTGATTTCACCACAGGTTCCTTTGCAAACATTCCGGCTTCTGCATGGTATGCCGATTCTTACCGGATTGCAGTCCAGCACCAAATCCCTCTGTCACCGGATATTGATCCGAGCACTCGTATGACAAGGGTACAATTTGCGAATATTTTGTACAAAGCTGTGAGTGCAACGGGTGAATATCCAACGGTCCGTATGTTGATTAATGTAGCAGATGGCAAAAAATTAGACCAAGCGTCAAACGAAGCAGTTCAATTTCTCCTGTTGACCAAAATTGCAAAATTGGACGAAAAGAGCAACTTTAACCCGGATCGTAAAGTAACCCGGATCGAGGCAGCAGAAATGGTCTATCATGCATCCGAGCTTGTACAAAGTCATAAACCGGTGCAAGCCATTCCTGAAAATCCAGCTGAGTCTGTCAATCCAGATCAACAAACTAATATTAGTATGAGCATAGAGAAGGCGAATGACCAGCAGAATAAAGTGACCATTACCCGCCTGCAGGCACCTAATCCAGGTTACGGCATTGAAGTGGATCATATTGACTACGTAGATGATACGAATGCTGTCATTTACTACAAGCTGACGAGTCCAAAACTGGGGAAAATGAATATTCAAGTTATTACGGATACCCACACCAGTACATTGGTAGACAGTAAGTATAAGGTTACGCTCAAAGCAGTCGATGGAACAGTGCTTCCGCCCACTGGAACAGGCACGTCTGTAGCAAAATAAAGCGACAAGCCATATGTCATATAAAAAAATAAAGCCAGCGAGTCCCCAATATGAATGGAGACCGCTGGCTTTTTCATGCTAAATGTTAATTGTAGGCCCAAGCTCAAGCTCTAGTATCATTTAAGCTTTAAATGCGACTTTGCCTGTAAGCAAGTCATTTTGCTTAGAAGGTGCAGCTGAGGAAGACGCAGCTTCTGCTGCAACCGTTCCTGACTGGAGCTGGTACATTTGGAAGTAACGGCCACCTTGGGCCATAAGCTCGTCATGGCTACCCCGTTCAACAATTTCACCGCGATGCAGCACCAAGATTTGGTCTGCACTACGAATGGTGGACAGACGGTGGGCAATGATAAAGGTCGTACGTCCCTTCTTGAGCACCTCAAGAGCAGATTGGATGAGCGCTTCCGTTTCGGTATCAATGTTGGCGGTGGCTTCATCCAGAATCAAAATGGCAGGATCAAAGGCTAACGCGCGAGCGAACGAAATAAGCTGGCGTTGCCCGGCAGATAAGGTGCTGCCTTTTTCAATAACAGGCTCGTCAAATCCTTGGGGCAGATGGGCTAACAGTTTGTCGGCTCCAACATCATGCAGCGCTTTATTCACCTGTTCTCTCGTGATTCTGCTGTCTCCGAGACTGACATTAGAGGCTACCGTACCTGTGAACAAATATGGATCTTGAAGAACAATACCCATATGATGGCGGAGCCATTGCTTAGGAATATTTTTGACAGGTGTTCCGTCAATGGTGATCGTTCCTTTTTGCGGATCATAAAACCGGAATAGCAGGTTGATAATCGAGCTCTTACCAGATCCAGTATGCCCGACAAGGGCAACCGTTTGGCCGGGCTGTGCTGTAAAGGAAATATGCTTAAGCACATCATCCTTTTTGTAGGCAAATGAAACGTCGTTAAATTCTACCTGACCTTTGTAACGCGGCATCGTACCGTCTGTCACGGGCTCTCCCGTTTCGTCCATCAATTCAAATACGCGTCCTGAGGATACGATGGAAGTATCCAGTACGGCGAGCTGGTTGACCATACCTGTCATAGGTTGGAATAATCGGCCCAATACATCGACGAAGGCATACAATACGCCTAATGATATTGCACTACCTGTAGTGCCAAGCGCCGCAGAGCCAAAATACCACAACACAACAGCGAAGGCGAGGTTTCTTAACACGTTGACCAAATTGTGCGATGTAAAAGCGTTCAAATTCAGCATTTTATTCTGATGCTTCATATAGTCATCATTCAGTTCTTCAAACTCTTGCTGTGTTTGTTTCTGATGCCGAAATACACGAATAATAGACATTCCCTGAATGGATTCATTAATAATCGCATTAATCTCACTGAGTCTGGACCGAATGATCGTATTATAGCGGGTTGCGACCTTGCGGTACAATATAATCCATAAGATCAGCAACGGTACAATAAATAGAGAGATAAGACCGAGTCTGAAGTCCAGAAAAAAGAGTGCGACATATACCCCTGTCATCGTTACAATCCCTGAGGTGAAGTTGGAGAGTACAGCCACAAACAAATCTTTGACTGCCTCGGTGTCATTCGTAACACGGGATACGACCTTGCCCGCAGGCAAGTTATCAAAAAAGTAAACTGGCAGGCGCTGAATGTGTGCGTAGAGATCAAGCCGAAGCTTTTGAATGACCTTGTTCGCCGAGGATTGCAGCCAGTATGTTTTGCCGAACTCGGCAAAAATCGAAACAACTAAAAAGAAGCAATACCACCCAATCAGCTGAAAGATGCCAGGCATTTCCGGTTTGTAAAAGCTATACAGCTCATCAGCGGTCAGAGCCTTGGCTTTGTAATGAAAAGTGTCGGAGCCGCGTGTCACGGTCAGCATACCGTTCGTAAAGGATCGGTTACCATCTGCTACTTGGACAGAGCCATCGACAAATACAAAAGATTTGCCAACTTGTAAAATCCTCGCTTCGCGTCCTTTGGTCTCCCCGGCTTCAAAGCGGTCTTCACGTTTAAAATGGGTACCAGCATAACTTACAGTCCCGTCCGTGCTAGTCGTCTCATAAAAAGGTTTTTCAATAGCGAGCATATGGTCGTCAATCATCGTTTTGGCGATGAAGGGACCGGCCAACTCCGCGGCTACTCCAATAGCCAAGGCGATGAGAGCAGCAATAAAACCAGCTTTGCTCGTCAGTGCGTACTGGAACAGCCTTTTGCCGATATTAGGTTTCATTAGGATACCTCCCCTGAGGTCAGATCAGATTCCACTTGCTGCCGTTCATATTGTTGTCGATACCATCCGTCAGTCTGAAGCAGCTCATTGTGGGTTCCTTCCTCAATAATGCGTCCTTGCTCCAGTACGACGATCCGGTCGGCATGCTCTACAGCCGATAGACGGTGGGTGGAGATCAAGGTTGTTTTGCCCGAGCGCTTACGCCGGATATTGTCAATAATACGTGCTTCCGTCCGGGCATCTACTGCTGACAGTGCATCGTCGAGCACTAGAATATCCGGATCACCGATAAAGGCGCGCGCAAGCGATACACGCTGCTTCTGACCGCCGGACAGAGCAATGCCTTTTTCCCCGACCAGTGTATCCAGCCCATCGGACAGGGTTCCCAAATCCTGGTCAAAGGCAGCCGTACGGATCGCTTCCATGATGTCGCCATCATCTGCCCCAGGCTTCCCGAACTGAATGTTCTCACGCACCGATTTGGAGAACAAAATTTGTTCTTGCGGCACGTAGCCAATCCAGCTGTGTAATTGTTCCACTGCAATGTCCTCCAGCCGCGTGCCGGAGATTAAAATATCCCCACTGCCAGTCGGATATTCATGCAATAGCTGTTTGAGTAAAGTAGATTTCCCACTGCCTGTTCGACCAACCACACCTAGTGTTTCTCCGCGTTT
This sequence comes from Paenibacillus sp. N119s, assembly GCF_059447605.1. Lineage (NCBI taxonomy): Bacteria > Bacillati > Bacillota > Bacilli > Caryophanales > Paenibacillaceae > Paenibacillus > Paenibacillus sp. N119s. The sequence continues at coordinate 12,129 of NZ_JCAJRU010000099.1, forward strand.
GAGCTCTAAGTTCACATGTGACAGATTGTCAACTGTGGAGGTAGGATAACGGAAAGTCACGTCTTTCATGGTGATGGATTCGGGATGATCTACTCGAACAGGTTGAGCTACATCCTGAACATCCGGCGGGACATCAAGAGTCTCATTGACCCGATCCAGGGAAGCGCTACCGCGCTGCATAATGTTAATCAACTCGCCAATGGCAAACATCGGCCAAATCATCATTCCTAGATACATGTTAAAGGATACCAGTTCGCCTAGCGTGATATCGTTATGAAAAACCAGATAAATACCATACCCGAGTCCGATCACGTAGCTAAGTCCTACACATAAACGGATCGTCGGTTCAAAGAGCGCATCCATCCGGGCCACTGCCAAATTTTTACGAAACACATCCTCAGTAATATCGGCAAAACGTTTTTCGTCCATTCGTTCTTGCACATAAGCCCGAATGACACGGATACCAGCTACCGACTCCAACACCTGATCATTCATATCGCCAAATGCATCTTGTGCCAGTGTGTAACGTTCATGTACGGCTTTACCGTAAATACTCATGGCCAGTGCAATAAAGGGAAGGGGAAGAATGGCCGCCAATGTTAGCTTCCAGCTAATCAGGGTGCCCATGGCAACCAATACAACGGTCAGGTAGACCGTGGAGTCCGTTAAGGTCAACATACCGAAGCCTGCTGTACTTGCGACAGAGCGAAGATCGTTCGTAGCACGAGCCATCAGATCGCCTGTGCGATTACGCTCAAAAAATGGAGGGGTCATCCGCAGCAGATGATTCATAAAGCGTGTGCGCAATAAACGCTCAACCAGATTAGCACCACCGAACAGCTTGTGCATCCATATGTACGTAATGTAGTAGATGACGGCAAGAATGCCTATGATGTACAAAATATAACGCCAAAGCGAGGACCAGGAAATCGAACCTCGTACAATCTCATCAATGGCGCTGCCTAGCAGCCGAGGTGGAGCAAGCTCCAACACGCCAACGGCAATCAGCAAAAACAATCCAATCGAGTATCGGCTTCGTTCTCTTTTAAAAAACCAGCCTAAATTTTTGAGTACTGAAAACAAGAGGGATCCCATCCTTTCATGTCAAGTTCATTCGAGAGTTGTGTACCATTTTGAAGAAACAACAGCGGCTTGCTGCCACAAGTACAATTCGGCAACAGGCGCAAAAAAGGCATACCGTCCGCAGACGATATGCCTTGAATCTCAATATCATATGGCGCGCAGGTATTCTCAGCACACTCACCACTGAAAAACTGCTTAAACGCAGGCAGCCACTCGTATTAAACCATACAACAGGAATGGTCCAATTCTGAAGGGTGCGACAGGGGAGATGCTCCGGTATGAAGTTGTTGTGTTTGTAGATGTGGGTGAAATACAATCATAAATTTTAGCACCGGGAACACTCCTTTCTTCCTCAAAATGGATTCATTCTTACATGAGTTATCGTTCAAATTGGTAATAAATTTCAAAATGGATCTCGTATGGTTGAATCTTAACACCCTTTTTTGCGAATTGTCAAACCTTTTTCAAAAAAATGTATATGACTTGTCCAAGACGCCACATGAGGAGAGACGGTTGGTGGCTATTTCAAAAGATGCTATGATATAGTTGGCAGGACGTCATTGTACAAGGAGATGAGCATAACGCATGAGCATACAGGTAACTGAACCTGCAGCACAGTGGTACATTAAGGAGCTTGGTTTGAATCGTGGAGATTCCATCCGTTTTTTTGTTCGCTATAGTTCCGGCGGTGGGCTGCATCCAGGCTTTTCTCTGGGAATTGCCGTAGAGCCTCCGCAGCACCCCGCATTACAGCATGAAGCGGCTGGCATTACGTTTTATATGGAGGATCAGGATTATTGGTATCTGAAAGGGCATCATCTGGAAGTGAAGTATTTGGAGGAACATGACGACATTATTTACACTTACGTTAAGGATGAACAAGCTTAATGCCTCCACGTTTAAAATAGCATGCCAGTATAATGGTTTGTGAACATGAAAAGCGGCGGAGTATCGTGTGACAGGAGATAAACCTGTACATGATGCTCCGCCGCTTTATTGTGGTTAGGGCAGGATGCCGTATGCTAAGGGTTGTTAAACATCGGACCATCGACGGCAAAATCAAAATCATCAATATCGTACACATGTACAGGTACGGAAGCTTCGATAATGCGGTGGATCCAGTCCAATTGATCAGTCAGAATGGGTAATGCCTCACGCTGAGCTGTCAGCACCAGTTCGGTTTCAATCGGATCAAAATATTCTCCGTAATGCGCCGTATCAACAGCATTAATGACAATGAGTGATGTATTGGCGTCGAATAGGATAGGCAAGCTTTTCGCCCAAGGCATCTGAAGGGCGCGCCGAATTTTTTTCTGATTCAACGGCTCTTCAAGATAACTGATCAACGCACTTACTTTCCGCTTCACATGTTGATCGTCCATAGGGTTATCCATGAGAGGCTCTGTGCTGTCCTGAAATTCGTACAGCTCTAGCAGTGATGTGTAAGGCACTATATATTCCACAGGGGCGGGAGATGTAAGCAGCTGGCCGTAGATAGCCACCATTACAGCTTCCGTTACAAATTGTCGAGACATCAGTCAAGCCTCCTGCATTTACCAAATTATGCGATAAGAGTATAACACAAAGCGGGGCTGAATTCAGCCAAATATGCAGATTGCTATCATTACTGGCGTTCCTAAAGAGCAGCCCAGAAATTTAGGAGCGGCCGATTAATAAGGAGAGCAGTCCGGCAGCAATCAGAGGGCCAACAGGAACTCCTTTAAAGAAGGCAACGCCAATGACAGTCCCGATCAGTAAACCTGTCACAATCATGGGCTGTCCGGACATCAGAGTTACTCCGCGGCCGCCAAGGTAGGCTACCAGAATTCCGATACCAATCGCAAGCAGGGATTTCCAGTGCAGGAAGGACTCTGTCACCTGATTGATGCTAATTTTACCGCTGGCTAGTGGGGTCATGACCCCGATCGTCAAAATAATAATCCCGATTGTCAGGCCATACTTCTCAAGCCAGGGAAAAGCAGTATGAAAGCTGGTTACCCGCAGCAGCAGTAGTACAACCATAGCAATCGTCACGGTTGAGTTGCCGCTGATAATTCCAAGACCAGCCAGTACCAGTAAGATAAGGGAGCTGTAATCCATTCAGTTGTTCTCCTTCGGTCGTTTAACTTTGGATATGTTCGGCGATCTGACGTCCGTGCCAGCGACCTGTTTCAATAAACACTTCATTGGCATTGCTGCCTGAAGCGATGACCCCGGCGACATATATGCCTGGGATATTAGTCTCCATCGTGGCAGGATTATATTCAGGTTTGTCCAGATCCTCAGCCATGTGGACACCGACAGACTCCAATAATTTTCGTTCCGGGTGGAATCCGGTCAGTGCCAGTACAAAATCGTTTTCGAGCTGGAACGCTTCCGCGTTCAGCGGAGTAACGATGACGTGGTCTGGATGAATTTCGGTAATGCGTGCGCCTAAATGCAGCGTGATTTTTCCTTTTTGGACCATACTGTCGAACAAAGGACGAACCCACGGTTTGATGTATGGAGACAACTCATTTCGACGGTAAACCATATCAATTGTGGCACCGACCCGCACCAATTCCATCGCAGCGTCTACCGCAGAGTTGCTGCCGCCGATGACTGCGACCCGGGTTCCTGTATAGGGATGGGCTTCGCTGAAATAGTGAGTAACTTTATCTAATTGTTCCCCAGGGATGCCCAAATAGTTCGGATGATCAAAATATCCCGTAGCCACTACGACATAGCGTGCTGAATAGCTCTTGGTTATTTCCCGTTTGCTTAGGGTATGTACGGTAAATGTACCGTCTTCTTGACGCTGAATGGATTGAGCCTCCTCATAATGCTGAATGTCCAGGTTATAATGGGAGGCTACTTTACGATAATAAGCTAGTGCTTCATGTCGGAAAGGCTTGTCATTGGGAGTGCTGAACGGAATATCACCGATTTCCAATAGTTCGGCGGTGCTAAAAAACTGCATATTCGTCGGATACAGAAAAATGGAGTGGACGATATTGCTTTTTTCAATAATGATCGTTCGCAAACCTCTGCGGCTGCATTCGATTGCAGCGGATAGTCCGCAAGGACCGCCACCAATAATGATTACGTCGTGCATTTGGATGGACCTCCAGTGTATTGGTTTATTTCGTCAGTTTTGTAGGGTTAGATTAGTTTGACGATTAAAAACAAATCTCAGGAATGGACGCAAATAGCTCAGTCTGTGAGAAGTTTTCAAATAATAATCCTACCGCAATGTGTGCACAATATCCAGCCGTTTTCAGAAAGAGATGATGAGAGGGA
>NZ_JCAJRU010000100.1:0-16196 GCF_059447605.1 Paenibacillus sp. N119s
ACGCTATTTTCGAATGGACCCACAGTGGAGAACATGGCAGCGAAATGAAGCCGGGGAGTATACATTTCCACCTTTCGGAGAGGTGAAAATGGGTGAGGAGACGATGTATCAGGTCGGACCGGATTACCATTGCATGTTAGATCGGGCATGTCATGCCCAGGCCATTGTCAGCAAGCCTGGCGGCGGCAGCCTGGCTGATTCGTTCGCTACAGCTACTCCGCTGATTATGCTGGAGCCGTTTGGTGTACATGAAAAGCATAATGCGGATTTATGGGAACGTCTTGGATTAGGTATGCGCTACGAGACGTGGATTGAGATCTATGGCGGTAGTGCCCAAATTCTGGAGGAAATGCATCAGAGGATCATAGAGCTGCGCAGTCGGACGCCGCGTTATATCGAGTCTTATGTGAATAAGATCCACGCATCAGCAGGCTCACCGGGAATGGAGCAGGGATCATGAACGCTGCCGCGGCTGCGCAAGAACCTGCGATGCAAGATATTCGCTTTGGGATCATTGGCTGTTCGGCTATAGCCCCTCGTGCGTTGCTGGAACCGATCCGACATGTTGCAGGAGCCCGCGTGACTGCGTTAGCGAACCGTACAGTTGCCAAGGCGGAACAAATGGCAGAGCGTTTTGGAGTCAAGGTCGTTTATCGTCATGCTGAGGATATGCTTAAAGACCCAGATATCGACGCTGTATATATTGCGCTCAGCAACGATTTACATGCTGAGTGGATTGGCAGAGCTCTACAAGCTCATAAGCACGTGCTGGTGGAAAAACCGTTATGCCTGAATACGGCTGATCTAGCTCCCCTGGCAGCTATCGTTGAACAGGGCAACGCCTATCTGCTGGAGGGAGTCATGGTGCAGCATCATCCCTGGCAGCGTGAGCTGCGCAGAATCGTAGAATCGGGTCGTTATGGTCGCTTGTGCTCCATAGAGACGAGTTTATGCATTCCGGCAAAAGAAGGGCATGTGGACAATTACCGCTCCCGTCCAGAGCAGGGTGGAGGGTGTTTTTGGGATTTGGGTGTGTACTGGCTCCAATTTCTTCAGGCTGTCGTTGGACTGGAGCAGGCGGAATTTCACAGTCAATCGGATTTCGCTGGTCCTCATGGCTGTGACTGGACATTTCATGCCCAAGCCCGTTACCCGAGTGGACTAAAGGCATCTGCCCTCTTCTCATTTGAGCGCCCTTATTGCTGTGCTCATGTACTGACCTTTGATTCGGCAGTAGTCACCTTAAAGGATTGCTTTCGGGCGAATTTAGGCTTTTATAAGATGACACTCAAGACGGAAATGAAGAACGATATCGCCGTGAATATAACGGATGCCACGGCAATGTCCATGTCATCACAGACATCTTCGCATAGCAAGACAGTTTTTGAGCCCATGAACTATTATGTCAATCAGTTGAATGCCTTCTGCAGCATCATCCGTGGTGAAACGGAGCCCATTCCATTTCATGAGGCTGCTGAACGCGTCAGACTGCTGGCAGCTATTCATAAAGCAGCACGCTCGGGTGAGACAATCTATGCTGTATGAGCATGATCGTGATCGTGGTTTTCAAACGGCGAAATTCGAATAATGAAAAAATACGGAGTATCCAAGCAAAGAGAGGAGGCGATTCAGCAGATGTATCAAAAAGACGAAATTTTACTGGAGCGATTCGGCGAGCATCCGACACCCTTTTATTATTATGATGGAGACGCGCTGCATGCACATGTCAGCTCATTGCTGGCCCGATTACATCCGACCGTGCGTGTACATTACGCGCTCAAGGCTAATGGTAACGTAGCCTTGGCCGGGTTGCTGCGCTCGTTAGGTTGCGGTGTCGAGATTGCTTCGGCTGGAGAACTATTCGTCGCCATGGAAGCCGGGTATGCTACGGAGGACGTGCTGTACGCCGGACCGGGGAAAACAGTAGCCGAGCTGCGCGAGGCGATAGCCTGTGGGATCGGCTGCATTCATGTCGAATCGGTGAGAGAACTGCGTCTACTGGAGGACATTGCCGCCCAAACGGGCGTGTTTGTCAAGGCCGCGGTTCGAATCAATCCCGATAATGACCTGTCGGGGGCAACGATTAAAATGGGCGGGGTTCCGCGCCCTTTTGGAGTCGACGAAGGGCAACTGGATGACTTTTTTAAGGTGCTGGAAGATTGCCCGCACGTATATTTTCAAGGCATTCAAGTATATACAGGTACGCAAATGCTGAAGGCAGATCAGATTTTGGCTTCATTTGCGAATACCTTGCAGCTGGCAGAACGGATGCAGGCTCAGTATGGCGTGGCGATGCATACGATCAATTTGGGCGGCGGGTTTGGTGTACCTTATTTTGCTCATGAACAGCCGCTGGATATGGATCATGTCATTGACGGACTCAACGAACTTGCGGAACAGACCCAATCCCGTATACCGGGAGTTAGGCTGATCATCGAAAGCGGCAGGTATCTGGTCGCTCAATCAGGCATGTATGTCTGCCGGGCGTTGTATACCAAAGAATCCAAGGGAGAGAAGTTTGTCGTGGCTGATGGCGGCATGAATCACTATGCCGCAGCTACCTTTCGAGGACGCCGCATAAGGGACAATTATCCGGTGCGTATTATGCGCAGGCAATCAGCAGAGATTCTTACAGAACTTGAGACAGTTAGCATTGTCGGTCCGTTATGTACACCTGAGGATTGTATTGTGAAAAAAGCGGAGCTGCCTCCGATTCACGAGGGCGATTATATTGCTTTTCCGAATGCAGGAGCCTATGGATTGAGCTATAGCCCATTATATTTTTTGGGACATGCTACTCCGGCAGAACTGCTCGATTATCGCGGGGAGGTGCATGTCATTCGTGAACACGGTGATCGCACAGACCTGCTGCACCATCAGCGCATGATTGCGTTGCCTGAGAATGTAAGGTAAATATATAAAAACGCCAAAATCATAGGAGTCGATATCCATCGAACCAGTGACTTGGCGTTTTTTTACATTTTAGTATTGTAGTATCGACTTAACGTGAGTTGGAGCTGCGTATTTCCTGCCGCACCAGCTGCCACACCATAAAGATCAGTACAAGGGCTTGTGGGATAAAGGTTTCCCAAGTTGGATACATCCCCAACCAGCTAATGGATGGAAGCGAGGACGCCGTATGCCCTGGAAGCTTGCCGGCCACCTGAAGCGAATGAATGCTTTCGCCCAAAAATCGGAAGACGAGATAGTAAATCAATACAGTCGCGGTCAGGAAAAAGACGCGAATCGGCAACCGTACACTGAATTTGATGATCGCAAAAGCAAGAACGACCAATATCCCCATTGCCGAGCCAATACCGAGCAGCAATTGCGAGGGTTCGATGGCTGGAGCCATACCGATATAAAAAATAGCTGTCTCGGCTCCTTCACGTAGAATCGCAAGTGCAGAAACCGCAAATAAAGACCACAGACTGCCCCGTGCCAGTGCATTGCCTACGCTGCTTTCTACAAAGTGGTTCCACGCGGCAGCATTGGACTTGCTATGCAGCCAGTTCCCGACGGTTAGCATTAGCACAACCGCCACCAGCCCGGTGATACCTTCCAGCAGCTCACGCATGCTGCCCGATGCCGCAGCTGCTACCAGCGAGGTGAACAGCACCGCCAGAAATCCGCTCAGCACCAGCCCCGTGCCAGCCCCTGCCCATATCCATCGTCCAGCTACGGCTTCGCCGCTTTTTTTGGCATATGCCAGCAAAGCTGCGAGCACGAGAATGGCCTCTAGGCCCTCGCGCAGCAAAATCAGTGCGGCATCCCAGGCAGTATAAGAACGTTGTGCCGTTAACGGACGGAGCCTGTCCAGCATCTGATCCAGCGTCTGCAAGGCTTTATCTGTATTCGGTGGAGAAGACAGCAGGTATCCGGACGTCTCGGTCATTTGATTCTCAATCGCCGTGTAAGACGCCGGATCGGAAATTTGTACATGTCCTTCGACGGAAGGCCATAGAGCGATAAACTGCCCTACCTTGTCTGCCGCTTGCTCTGGCTGATGAGCTACAACATCCTGGCGTGCAGATTCAAGAAGGGTGACTGCATCGCCCAGAGTGGCTGTTGAACCATTCGCCGCTCCGGCAGCAGCATTGCCTGCATTTGCTCCTTGCCCTGTGTTCACAAGTTTGCCCTGACTATAATCAGCCAGCAGCGTCGTTAACGCCTGCATTTCCTTGAGAGCCTGTGCCTGACGTATGGGCTCCGCTTGCATGGAGATGCGAATGAGGCTGATTTTCGTTTCAAGCGAGCTATATACCGAAAAATGGTCCGAACGAATCGGTGTCTCTACCTGGTACCAGGCTTTAACGATTCGGTCGTAATCCACCCGCGCAGCAGCCCAATCGCCTTTTTGCATGGCAGCCAGACTGCCCTTCGCCATAGGAAGCAGCTTTTCCGCTGCTTTGGCTCCGGCCTGAGCTGGTTTATCTACCTCGGCAGCAGTTACGTACTCATTGACCGAGCGGGCCAACACGGATAACGCAGCTTTCGCTGAATCCCCGCCGCCATGGGCAAGCGCCTCTTCTGCATCAGTCAGAGCTTGATCTACCGCTGCAATATGAGCTGAGTCCCCGCCATTGGTTTTGGCAGCTTCCCACAAACCGCGAAATTCCTTTAAATCCTTGGAGGCTTCCGCCCATTGGGCTTGTCCCGCCTCCACCAGTGCTCCGCCGACCACAGGCATCAGCTGCTCATTAGAGACAGCTTTAGCATTTGATTGTGCGAAGGCGGCCGACCCGGAGCCGGATATGAAGGGAGTTGCTGTCAGCAGCAGCGCCGCCGCCAGCACAAACACCCACCTCAAGCTTTTATTGCGCCGATTCATATAAATCCCCTTCCTTGCCTGCTCCTAAAATAACGTATCCCCGATGTAGCCGCCTTGCGATACACCTGGGAAGCAGGCGAACACCGCACTGCCTTTGTGTACAATGTATTCGTTCAGCTTGTCATTGCGTGCAAGCTTCTCCTGAATGTGGACGAACTGCTTGAACAGATCACGCTGATAGCTGATGAACAGCAGCCCGGCATCGAGCTGTCCTGTTTGCTTGTCTAATCCGCTTGAATACGAATAAGACCTCCGCAAAATATTAATGCTCCCGTCCCCATGAGCCAATGCCACATGAGAGGTGGGGGGCGTAAGCGGTTTGCCTTCCGGATTTGTAGCTGCCAGATCCAGCTTGTCGAATTCTTTGGTCTTGCCCAGTGGAGCACCGCTGCTGCGATGGCGTCCAAAGGTGTTCTCCTGGTCGCCTAAAGTTGAACGATCCCATACCTCTACCCGCATACGAATACGGCGTACAGCCATATAGCTGCCGTCGCCCATCCAAGCAGGTCCGTCATTGGCTTGTGTCCACACCAGCCGATTCATTTCGTCTGCCTTGGACGTGTCCGGGTTACCCGTGCCGTCTTTGAAGCCAAGCAAATTACGCGGGGTGCTGCCCGCAGGATCAGCTTGTGCTGTCCGCTGAAAGCCTTCCTGCGTCCAGCGAAGGACCGCCGTGCCTCTGGCGATACGCGCCAAATTACGCAGGGCATGGAAAGCGACCTGCAAGTCATTGGCACATACCTGTACACCGATGTCACCGCCGCACCATTGCTCCTCCAGGGCATCTCCCTGAAAACGAGGCAGCTCACGGAACCCGGCAGGCTTGAGCCCTGCCAGACCGTAGCGTCCATCAAAAAAGGATGGACCCACACCAAAAGTGATCGTCGTTCGGGACGGAGACAATCCCGCTGCCTCGCCCGTATCGGAAGGAGGGAGATTGAGATTTTCATTATCAGTACCAAGCAGCACACCAGAAGTCATTGTCGCACTTGCTTCCGTCCAGGCCTTGAAGAGATTTCGCACCTGTTCCTTGTCGCGGGTCATTAGATCGAAAGCGGCGAAACAGATAAAATCTTGTGCCGGAGTCACAATGCCAGCCTGATGTTTGCCGTAAAAAGGGACCACATCTTTAGTATCTGCCGCTGTCATCATGCTTTCGAGGCGTTGACTGGCTGACAGCACAGCGCCCACGCCACCGCCGCCAAGCAGGAGACCTAGTCCGCCTACTCCTGCCAGCTTCAATAAATCACGGCGTGATACGGATTTACCTTTTCCAGATTGTTCATCATCCGCAGGCTGAGCATCCTTTTTTGCCAGATCAGCCTGTTTATTACGGGATTCCGCATATTGCGGCTTTTCTTGTCCTTTTTGCCGCTTAAAGCCCTTCATATCATTACACTCCTAACAATTTCCCCATTTGGGACAACGGTTCTGCCAAGGCATCGAGGTTCTGGCTCAGTTTTTTAATTTCTTCCGGTTTCAGTTTTGTATACGATACATAGCCTTCGCCGTCTTTGAAAGGAGCTAGCTCCTGCTGTAAGGCTGTGAAGCGCTCACCGATTTGCTTTTCCAACGCCGCGTCTTTTTGGTTCAGATCTGTTTTCAAAATGTCATAAATCTTTTGAGCACCCTCTACATTAGCCGCAAAGTCGTACAAGTCTGTATGAGAATAACGTTCCTCTTCACCTGTTACCTTCGAGGTAGATACTTCGTTCAGCAACTCGACGGCACCTGTTACCATCAGGCTGGCATCAATGTTAACTGTTTCTACTTTGGCGCGCAGCAGCTTGGCATCACTTAGCAGGCGGTCGGAATACTCGTTTAACCCTTTGGTCGTGTTTTCTTCCCATAATGTTTTTTCAATACGGTGAAAGCCGCGCCAATCTGCTGCATCCACATCACCGTCACGGGCGTCAATATTCGGGTCCAGATCGCCTAGTGCTTCCGCAATGGGTTCAATCCGTTCATAGTACATACGTGCCGGAGCGTACAAAGACTTGGCTTTGTCCAGCTGGCCAGCTTTGACTGCGTTCGTGAATTCTTCCGTCTTTTTCACAAACGTATCGCATTGCTCGGTTGCATAGGTACGGTAAGCCGCAACCGCTTGATCAAAATTGGGAGCAGTCGCCGCCGCAGTTGTGGTTTGTGTTGTTGCCCCTGTATCTTTGGATGTCGCAGCGGGCTGCGTATCCGCAGTTCCAGTTTGTCCGCAACCTGCAAACAGAATAGAAGAGACCAGCACTCCGGCCGGCACGGCATAACGTAGTTTCATAATCAATGAACACCCTTTCTGGCCAAACTGGCCCTGAACCATAGTCTATTGCGCGATCTCTATATCGAATTACCTTTTTTTGATAATGATTATCAGTCGCATTTTTTCTTATCATAAGGCTGGTCTATATACCTGTCAATACATAATTTAGACACAAAGTTCAACTCATCATTAAAGCTGTAAGTAAGGTGCCTATGCCCATTTTTATCCGCACATCGAACCATACCTGAGCACATGACATAAAATGTGTTGACTGTATCCCTTAACCTTGTTACACCACATAAAACCCGAGCAAGGAGGGGTGAAATTGACGAAGGGTAACGACCAGAAAAACAAGTTTTTGTTAACTCACCGTGAACGTGAAGTATTTGAACTGCTCGTGCAGGACAAAACAACGCGTGACATCGCCGGACAACTATTTATTAGTGAGAAGACGGTGCGTAACCATATTTCTAATGTGATGCAAAAATTGAACGTAAAAGGTCGTTCACAGGCGGTCGTAGAATTAATCAGGCTTGGCGAATTAAAAATCTGACCTCTCGTTCCTTGCGGGGTACAAAGTCTTCTCAATGATCCTTCAACAATGAAGGATGGTCGGGAAGGCTTTTGTTTTGTAATAAATCAGCTGACACAAATATCTAAACTAGCAAAGGTGAATATATGAAGAAAAAACGATTAAACCGCTGAAATATGTGGGAATTTGTGTGCAAGTGGTGTACTATATAGATTAGGAAGAAAATACCATGTGCTTTGCAGCTAGCTCATATGAATAATTGAAAAAGAAAGCTGTACCACAAAGTTGTATTTAAATAGAAATGCATCTGGTGATAGTCTAAGGATGAACTAAACATCAGCATGACGACAGGATGGAAGATGAATCGGGGTTTGCGCGCAAGGTGTATAAGCTTGTTGCTCAGGTAGTGGGAATTAGCATTTGCCTAGGACTACCTGGGGCATATTCTTGATCGGAGGTGAACGATAAGACGTATGATACCCAACCAACACTTGATGACTTATACGTTGAACAGCGGCATAAAGGGAACCGTCGACCTATCCAGTAAACAGGTGCAGGAATGGATTAAGGCATATCGAATTGGCAGCAAATTTGTAACAGTTGTGGGCAAACAATATTTTGGTTTAAACCCTGAGTTGGTAGCAGATTTCAAGGTACATAATGAATACTCGGAGCAGAGAGAACACATATCCATGATACAGCCTGTAATGGAACGCAAAGCTGTAGATTTGGACCCACTGGTAGAAGCGTATAGCCAGTATAAAACATTTATTCAGGTAGAATGTAAATGTGGTGCTTCCTATATAGAAGAGTCACCACACAAAAGAACCAAGTGGTCATGCAAGGAATGCAACAATATTGTATTCCTGGATCGCAAAAAGGGCATGGTGGACACGAATGCAGGCAAGGCCTGGTACATGACCAACAAATATTATGTAGAAAGACAAAGCAACTGACAGATTGTCAGTTGCTTTTCTAACAGACTTGCACGTGTCTTTATGCACTTTTCACAATATATTAAATTTATACCTGGAAATGCTACTATATCTTTTGCCAAATAATAAAATTGATGTTTTGTACGCTTTGTAGTACATTATCAAGTGTATTATAAGGAGGCTTCTCATGTACGGACATAGACAAGATGATACTTTATACATCATGACTTACACATTAAATAGTGGTATCAAGGGCACAGTGCCTTTGTCTAATCAACAGATACAGGAATGGCTTGAGTGTTACAGAATTGGCAAGAAATTTGTAACCGAGATTGGCAAAGAGTACTTTGGACTGCATGCGGAACTGGTGGCTGACTTTAAAGTGCACAATCAGTATTCAAGCTATCAGGAGGTCATTATCCCGATTCAACAGCCGGATACTGGCTTAAGAGAGCTGTCTCAAGCTTACAAATCAACAGAAACCTTAATTAAAGTAGATTGCAAATGTGGTACATCGTATGTAACAGAATCCCCCTTCAAGCGGACCAAGTGGTACTGCACCAAATGCCGGGAGATTGTTTTTCTCGACAACAAAAAGGGAATGGTTGATACTTCCAGAGGCAAGGCTCATTATATGACCAATAAGTACTTTGTGGAACGGGAAACAACTGGCGTATAAGCCGGTTGTTTTTTTGTTCATAAGGCTTATATACGTCCTGACATTTCAAAGCCGATTGCGCTATAGTGAAATAGGGAGGGATGGAAGTGTGGATTATTTTGCTGAATCATATTTTGTTGATAGGATTTCTGATTGTTTTGATTCAACGGATTTACAAGCATCGCTTTCGTCAGCAAAATGGTAGCAGTTTACTGCTATGCTTGTGGGCGATTATGTTTAATCGGTCCAATAGCTTGTTTGAACTGACAGCGTTATATACGGTGTACACCGTTTTTTTTGCTATAGGAGCATTGTTGTTTGGAGGTTGCTGGCTTGTGCAGCTATTGGAAAAGGAAAAAGATCAATCTTGAAATAAACGATAGTCAGGTGGTGAATGTTATCCGGGAAAATTATACGAATGGTGCAAGAAACCGCATAAGCACGAGCAATGTGTACATAAACGAAACACTTCATTTAGAACAAATTATAAGTAACCTGCGTGTGATGGGTTATGTGGCTTTTCATCATCATCCGCAAATTGCAGCTGAACCTCATGAGCTGGAGGAGTTAAAAAAGCAATTACTGTCGTTTTTTCAAGAGCATCATGTATTGTGGCTTGAGCTTGATCCGCTAACGCAATATGTGGTGGTGAATAACATGGGGAAGGCCACGGTGCTCAAACTCATGGGTCGAAAAATAAACCCGCTACGTGATCGGAGAGTGAACGCTGCTTTGGCCGGACAGCCGCTGCATGAGCTGGACCGGGAGATAGAACGGCTGAATCGGCTGGTTCACCTATTGCGCTATACTCGTTTTTCTTAAGCTATGGCATTCATGTAAAAAAAAGCATTCACGAAGCATGTGTAATCACATGCCGTGAATGCTTTTTGGTATGTTACTTTTTACCACATAAGATGAGCAAATCTACTGTGACATACGGTAAGTCTATTTTCTCCATTCGCTGCCAGTCGGCTTCCGTAGCTCCCCACGATAAGGGAGTCATATGAAGCAAAGGCTCCACAAGGTCGGCATTTAGCATAAAGCGATAGGTTACTCGTTCGGCGGATAGAAGAATAAAGTTATCTTTAAATCGGCTTAATATATTGTCATTTGAATATGCTGGCTTTTTCTGTTCATACAAGCATCTCAATTCCTGAAGGTAATGCTGTTCGGGAATGACCTTTAGGATGCAACCGTCCTCCCCAAGAATCCTTTTAAATTCGCCATAATTAGAAGGGGACAGAATATTGAGTACAGCGTCAAATTGTTGATTTGCAAATGGGCAATGAGCCAGATCGGCAACACACCAAAGAGAATAGGGATATGCTTTGGCTGCGGCCACAATACCTTCCTTAGACAGGTCCATACCTACGCTTGTAAGCTCGGTGATTCCCTTCCCGGTAAGCTTATCCTGAATGTGGGTCGAATGAGAGCCTTCTCCGCAACCTGCATCCAGCAAGTACAGGTGTGATTTGTGATCGAACAGTGGCTTCATAAACTTCATCATTGTGCAGCTTATGGCTTCATTTAAAGGATCGAAAAATCCGTTATTGCACATCATTCTTCTGGAGGTAAATAGCTGTTTATCATATTTGGTCTTATGAGATCGGGCGGATAAATGTAAATACCCGTGTTTTGAAAGATCATAACAATGCTGATTCGTACATAGGAGGCTTTTGCCTTCCACCATACGCATGGGCTGAGAGCATACAGGACAACTAAAAAGATGTTGATGCTTGCCAATCAGGCTAGCCTTCACCTCGTGTTTATTCCATTTGGACATAGAAAAGCACCTCGTTCATTCGTATTTGGTGAATGAAAAAAGGCACAGTCAAATAAACCCTACCCATTTTTAAAAAAATGGTTGAGCTTTCATGAACTGTACCTCACATTACCGTAAACGAATGAACTGAATAATCATATTGTGCAGCGCTCCTCTAAAAAAATAGAAAGGGCTTTCGCCCTCTCTATTGTAACTTAGCCATTAAAAGTTGTCATGTGCTCACACAGATTTCAAAAACTCCACAATCGTCAGCAGACCCTTGTCGAAATTCTCCAAATTAAAATGCTCATTTGGCGCGTGCAGGTTCTCATCCGGCAAGCCGAAGCCCATCAATACAACTGGAGCACTCAGTACACGGGAGAAGGTTTCCACAATCGGAATGGAGCCTCCATCCTTGGTGAATAGGGCACGGACACCGTATACCTTTTCAAAGGCATCCGCTGCTGCTTGCAAAAACGCATGTGACGGATCGATGTTAAAGGCGTTTGCTTTCTCACCTTGTTGAATATCCAGGGTAGCTCCTGCCTGAACGTGGGCGCGCAAATGGCGCTCGATTTTGTCCAGAATATCTTGTGGATTCTGGTTAGCTACCAGGCGACAGGTGATCTTAGCATGAGCTTCCTTGGGAATGACGGTTTTCGTACCTTCACCCTGGAAGCCGCCATATACGCCGTTCAGCTCCAATGTAGGACGCGCCCCAACACGTTCAACGAAGCTGAATCCTTCTTCGCCATAAAGGGAATCGAGTGCGAGATCTTGTTGCAGCTTGCTCTCATTGAATCCTTGTTTCGCAAATTCTGCTTTCATTTCTGCTGATAATGGAGCAACATCGTCATAAAATCCTTCGACGCTAACGCGGCCTTTGTCGTCATGCAGGGTTGCCAGTAGGGACACCAGAGCATGCAGGGCATTCGGCACACCGCCACCGAAGGAGCCGGAATGCAGATCCGTGTTCGCTGTGTGGATGGCGACCTCCAGTGAGCATAATCCGCGCAAACCTGTGCAAATCGCAGGCTTTCCTTTTTCGATCAAAGAGGTGTCAGACACTAGTACAGCATCGGCTGCCAGACGTTCAGCGCCGGTGTGCAAAAACTCAAGCAGGTTCGGGCTGGACACTTCTTCCTCGCCTTCAATGCAAAATTTGATGTTTAGCGGCAATTTGCCTTCTTGCTTCAAAATGGCCTCAACCGCCTTGATGTGCAAGAAAACTTGCCCCTTATCGTCTGTCGCTCCGCGCGCATACAATTTTCCATCGCGAATGGAGGGCTCAAACGGTGGCGTTTCCCACAGATGAAGCGGGTCCACAGGTTGTACATCATAGTGTCCATAGACGAGGATGGTTGGCTTGCCAGGTGCATGCAAATGGTCTGCGTACACTAGCGGGTGGCCTTTGGTTGGAATGATTTCAACGTTTTCCAAGCCTGCAGCAGTCAGTTTGGCCGCCAGCCATTCGGCTGCTTGGTTAATGTCTTTTTTGTGCTCGGATAATGCGGAGATACTCGGAATAGACAGCCATTCCTGAAGCTCGCCCAGTTGTTGTTCTCTGGCTTTTTCAAAATATTCAGTATAACTCATAAACTATGTATCCTCCTTTAAATGTAAATCGTGTTTAAAATGCGCTATCCTCCGAACCGAGGTCGTGGACGATATGTCTAGTTTACTACGTTTTATGCTGAACGAAAAATAGGGGGATAAAAAAGCGATTCTGCTCGGGCCTGTACAGACCTGAGTAGAATCGCTTTTAAACATAAATAAGATGTACTTATGCCCGGATGTCCAGTTGACCTCCAAGATGTGGTTGTACGCTTTTTTCCATCATCTGTACCAAAGCTTGTCCTTGTTCATTGGCCTGATCCTTAGCCATACCCATTACCTTCACACTTACGGCTTGAGCCAAGCTGGCCTGACTCATACCTGTGGATAATGCTGCGATATCCATGTTCCATCCTCCTTTATTTTGGAAATTGGCTTTCTCTGTATTTATCGGTAGGAATGGTTATTTTGTTTCATCCAATTGGAATTGTGTCAGTAAATCCTGAAGCTGCTCTGCCAGACGGGTCAAATCTGCGGCAGACGAACCGATCTCTTCCATGGAGGCGAGCTGTTCCTCAGCGGCTGCGGACACAGTCTCGGTATGAGATGCTGCTTCTTCAGCGATGCGAGTAATTTCCTCCATGCTGCTAACGACTGCACTCGTACCATTAGCGACTCCAGCAGTAGAAGCGGCCACGTTATCGAGCTGTTTCGCCGATTTGACCACCGCTCTACGGATGCGTGAGAAGGAGCGACCGGATAGATCAATAGAATTGATGCCTTCAGTTACACGTTCCTTGGCAGATTCCATAGCGATCAGGGCTTCAGATACACCGCTCTGTATCCCTTGAATCTGTTCGCGAATTTGCTGTGCGGAATAAGCTGAGTTTTCAGCCAGCTTGCGAACCTCTGTAGCTACGACAGCAAAACCTTTGCCATGCTCTCCTGCACGTGCTGCTTCAATAGAAGCGTTCAGTGCGAGCAGATTCGTCTGGCTCGCGATTTCCGTAATGACGGTGACAATCGTTCCGATTCGTCCGGATCGGTCACTCAAAGCGCTGATAATCGTATCAAGCTCTTCCACGGTAGTGCGAATACCATCGATGGAGACGACGCTGTTGCCGATATGCTCACTGCCTGCATCCGACGCTTGGATAGCTTGTGCGGAGTAGGTGGTCATTTCAGCCATAGTTTCGGTCATAGCTGTAATGTCAGCAGACATGCCGCTAACCCGTTCCTGATTATCTTTAGCGCTGTCTAACTGGCGTTCGCTGCCTGCGGCCACATCTTGAATAGCTATAGTTACATGCTCGATGGCACGGGTCGTTTGTTCTGCACCTGCGGCCAGTTCTTGCGAGGATGCCGACAAATTACCTGTCATTGCTTGAATTTCTCTAATCATGTTACGCAGGTTATCCACCATTTGTTGGAAATACCTAGATAGTTGGCCAATTTCATCTTTACTGTTCGTAGCCACGTTAATCGATAAATTACCTTGGCTAATGGCATCCATAGAATTGCGCAATCTATGGATCGGCTTAAGTATACTGTTGATTAGCCACATTGCGAGCACACCAATAACGATGGCTGAAATTATCAACACTACGATCGTCGTGAGAAGAATCGGTTGAGCTGAGGCACGAGTTTCGGTTTTGTCCATCGTTCCGGCAATTTTCCAGCCTGTCAGCGCATTGGTTTTGAAAATCAGATGTTTAGCTACACCAGCAGCATTGTAATCAAAGCTGCCCTCTTTGGAAGTAAACAATTGTGATATTTTTTCTCCCATTTCGGTACTTCCGCTGACTTCTGTCGGGTGGGTAACAATACGTTTGGTGCTATCAAATATCACAATATAGCCGTTTTGGCCGATTTTCAACTTTGTAATTTCTTTTAAATTATTCAGGTTCAGGGAAAGACCAAGAACACCACTGTTGTCGGGAAGTGTACGTGAAATATACACAACGGGGACCTTAGCCGTATTGAGTCCGACCGGGCTGATCACGGTTTGTCCAGGTTTCTCCATAGCCTGTTTGTACCACGGACGCTCACGAGGATCGTTTGTGGAGCCTACAGCTTTGCCAATAATGAGCTTACCTTCGGGAGTTCCTACAAACATATCAACAGCTTCCGCATGCATTTTCAAATATACTTGTAATCTTTTTAGAATGGCATCATCTGCTTCCGCACTGTTGTCACTAGCGGTCAACGTTGTAGAGTAATATTCGAGATCGGCGATTTTGGCTTGAATCGTTTGAGTAACAGCGCGATCAGCTGCAGTCACGCTAGACGTCGCACTGTCCAGTAATTGGCGGTCTGTCTGGTTATACGCTGCCTGATATGAGAAAGAGCCCACAATAATACTAGGAACAAGCATGACCAGCAGGAAAGCTGCTGTCAATTTCTTGCGTAGTGTTAATGTTTTCAGTCGTTTCAGTTGTTTCATCTAACCCCTGCTTTCTATCTATATATTCATTTCAAAAGCTTACACCATATGTATTTACTATCGGTTTTTTGGAGCTGGATTGATAGATTTATTGCTAATTTGTCCAATACGTCTAAGAAATTGCTTGCATAACATGCAGTATCTTGCAATTGGAGGGATAAGGTATGGGTTTTTTTCTGGATATGAGAAGCTCCACCAATTCATCAAAAACAGGTGAGGGCCCCGATATTCAACTGGGTTCTGTACCGGAGCGATTCGGTTTGATTACGCTGCGGACTTTTCTTGTGCCAAGTCCGGTTGTGACTTTTAGTGGTTCGATTGGCCTGATTGGTGAGCTTGGTGATACGTATGCGGTGGAAATCGTGCGTGGAGCCAACTATGATCCGAACGAGGTAGTCTACCGCGCCGAGGGGGTACTGGGCGTGAATGGAGCTAATGAAACGCAAGCTTTTAATGCACAGGACTTATCCGCTCCCTGGGCAATGCAAACGGTATATTCTTCTTATATTTCGGGTGTATCGACCACTGTTCGTAATGGTCCAGAGGTGTTCACAGGCATTGCCTCAACTCCGTTTTTGTAAATATATCAGACAAGGATTCCTAATCAAAAGTTCGCTGCCTGTTCATAGTCTCCTATGATCAGGTCGACGGGCTCCAAGCTTAGCAGCCACGAGTCTGGGGTAGACATTTACCGCTGGCTCGTGGCTATGATAATGAACTGGTTATTGTAAATCTAGTTCTTGTAATTTCCCTCATGAGCGTATTCTACAGAGTTGATTGTGCTTCCCGAATTCTAATTCTTTAAAATTTCTCGCAAATATCCAGTCAACTCATCTGCTGCTTTAGTATGGGCGGAGAGTCCGGGGTGACTGCGAGATCCTATTGTTGCTTCTGTTGTGTTCGGCAGTTGGAACACCGACACCTTCCGATCCTTCGTTTTTTTCTTATACGCGTCTACCGCCCGGTAGATCGCTGGCATCATGGGAGTACCAAGCATCCCATAGGCCCACACAATATGGGCAGCAGGATTATAGGTCCGAAGCTTGACCAGAAAATGTTCGGTAGCGTTTTCAAAAGCTTGCACATCCTCTTCATTGAACGTGCCATCCTCATTCAAGCGTTGCTTGTACACTTTCCCACTTACTGGATCCGTCCATGCTGGAGAATAAAAGGCGCCCCCGTCATTAGTCCCCAAATTCACTACAACCACGTCCGGCTGCCAGGAGG
>NZ_JCAJRU010000101.1:0-16180 GCF_059447605.1 Paenibacillus sp. N119s
CATTTTGCACCCTTGTTCCTGGATGAAGCAAATAATGGACTTTGCCCTCTAGGGGATCTCGAATCAAGCTGGTGAAGATCAGCGCTATCATATACAGACCGCCAGCCACCAGCAATGTTTTTTCCGAGCCCAGCATAGCTACGAGTACACCACTAAGCCCCCACCCCGCTAGTTGCACTGTCTGATCGCTGACCGATACCAGACTGTTGGCCCGCATGAGTCCTTCCCCGGAAGCAAGGCGGGGAATCAGTGCATTGCGCGCAGGGGTGGTCCAGCCGTCCAGAAATGACATGGCAGTCACCAACGCAAACACAACTACCCATATGGGCTCTGTGCCTGCTGACCACAAGTGGCCCAGCAAAATGGCGAAGAAAGCCAGTTGTCCGAACTGAGAAACGAATAAAATAAATGGAAGCTGGAATCGGGCCAAAATGAGCGGGGCCAAAAAGCCGCTGATCATCTGTGCCCCCATTCGCAGCAACGGAACGAGCACCGAAGAAAAGATCGAATCTGTCTCATGAAAAACCAAAGACACAAGTGCCATAATGTACAGAATGTCGGCCGCATTGGACATCGTCTGCGTGCCAAGCAAATAGGTAAAGGAACGCTTGTGCATATAAGTTAGAATACTCCTTTGTTAATGTAGCCTTTTTACAGCAAAATCATTAGGTCCATTTTAGAGTTACTCGAAGATTGCCGGTACTTCCGAGATCCGTAATCTGATAGGAAATGGATTTCAAGCCAAGTTGATATAAGGACTGTAAATCCTCCTTAAGACTCCGCTCTGTTCCTTGATAGCCAAAGGTAAGGGACGTTCCTCCCTTATTTATCATTTTATGAACCTGTTCCTTGATATCAGCGGATGATTTGACCAGCCCCTTGCCGTCTTGCAAAGGATATTCCAGGTTATTATACAGTTTTTGATACACGGCGGTCTTGGATCCTCCAGCGGCTATCAATGCTGATAAGGTTTCGCGATACGATGTGTTCGCCTGAGGGTATGGTTTAACCCATGAGTGATCCCGCCGCATTTCTGAATCAGTCAGCAGATAATAGGAAGTGCTAACCTCGTTCGCACGATCAGGAGTCGGGTCATCCCATGTCGTATCCATGTGATACCATCGGCCATCTAATAAAACAAGATTCCATGCATGTAGCTGCCCTCCTGCTCTACCCTCCACAATCCGATTCGTAATGCCTGCTCGTTCGAGCATTTTATAGGCCAACAGTGAATAACCCTGGCAGACCGTACTTCCCGTTTTCAGACCGTCGTAAGCTGTATACTTTTGCTGGGCTTCATCATACTTCAGGCGTACGACGATCCAGTCATGAATGGCCTTCACTTTCTCGTGATCTGTCATTCCCTTGGTAATGATATCCCCCAGCACAGCTTGCACGGTGCTATCCACATATGCCGTCTGTTCCTTCGTCTCCCGGTAGCTTAAACGAATCGTAACCTGGGCGGAGGTGGTTGTGCCGGTATAGCTGAATGCGTAGCTTTTGATCGTATAATTCACATACGGATCGCTCTCCATAGCCTGTTGGATAGCGGTCTGTAACTGCTGCTTGAGACCGTTCACTCGCCCCTGATATGTAAAGGTCAGCGTTTCACTCCGCGTAGCCATTGCCTGTAAAAGCTTGTTCTGAAGCTGTTGCGAGGATACAGAGGGAGCCGGTTTGACCGACGCCGCATACACATCGTTGCCCCACTCCACAGCCTGCGGCAGCAACACAGCCAGCGCCGCACCTGCAACCAGACATTTTACAAGCCTAACCCCGATTTTTCTGTTCATACAGAGCGTTCCTGCCCTTCTTAGCATAGTTGTAAACAGCTCTATCTTACCATAAAAACAGGTGCCCCAAACGCTCTAGTTTTGTCGGTTATAGACGAGTAAGCTTGCAGTTCAAGGCAGGTTGTGACACTTTACTCTGTTATATAACAGAGAGGGATAACCATAAACATGTCGCTCGTAGAGAAATTTATCACAGCAATCAAGTCATGCTCATGATATGGTACTGGCATCGGAAGTAAATGATATTGATTCTCATTCTAGATCAGAAAGGCTGAGCACCATGCCAGAATGTATTTCACTCCTTCGTACGCCGTTAGGTCAAACTGTGCGTTTGCAATCTCTTGCGCCACTTCATCCCTCATTACGCCGCCGCTTAACAGACATGGGCATCAACGAGGGCTCTATTATACGCTTAAAAAAGATCAGTTTATTGGGCGGCCCGATTGTTATTGAATGCAACGGCCAGCTGGTTGGCCTCCGTCAAAATCAAGTGAAGCAACTGGAGGTCGTTCCGACATGGACATGATCGCTCTTTTCGGCAATCCCAATACAGGGAAAACCTCATTATTCAACAAGCTGACCCGTACGTATGCAGAGGTAGGCAACTGGTCCGGCGTCACTGTGGAAAAGAAAACAGGAATTTTGCGTGACAAGTCTGCTGTATTGGTGGATTTGCCGGGTGCCTACTCATTACTCCCTCTGTCGCTGGATGAAGGTGTCGCAACCCGTTATTTGCTGGAGGAACCGCCTGCGGCGCTGATTAACATCGTGGATGCCTCCCAGCTCCAGCGCAATCTTTATCTGACTGTACAACTATTGGAATACGGCCGGCCGCTTGTACTCGGCTTAAACATGACTGATGTAGCGGATGCTACCGGTCTTCGGATAAACAAGGAACTGTTGGCTCATCAATTGAACGTCCCCATAATTCCAATGGTCGCACGTACAGGTAGCGGAAGTAAGCAAATGCTCGCTTCCCTTCGAGAGGTCAGACATACATCCAATGCTTTTCAACTGGATTACGGTCCTGCCGTCGAAGCTGCTATAGCGGATATTTGCAGCTTGCTGCCGAATACATCTGTGCCTCAGCTTCGGTGGGCTGCACTGCAATGTCTGGAAAACAATCCGGTCGTCATGGATTGGATAACGAATGAGAAACAGCGCCAACAAGTAACTGCACGCATCCAGCGCTGCGAGGAAGAGCTTCTTAGAGAGGGTCATGCCAACACCCCTGCTCAGTATATTCGCTCTGTACGAACAGCATGGATTGCTGAGCTGTGCTCCAAAGCAATTGACACCTCCAAACTCAGACCTCACAGCCTGACAGATAAGCTGGATGCACTGCTTACTCATCGGTATTTGGGCATTCCGATCTTCTTGCTGCTGATGTACGCTACCTTTAAGTTCACCTTTGATTGGGCGGGTACAATTCTTTCAGATATGCTGGATGAATTTTTTTCAGGGACACTCAGCAGCTGGATTGCTGAATTACTCGTTCACTTGAATGCCTCCGCTTTTACGCAAAGTCTAGTCGTGGACGGCATCGTAGCTGGGGTCGGGGGAGTGCTTGTTTTTCTGCCTCAAATTGCTATTTTATTTCTGATTATCTCGGTAATCGAAGATTCCGGGTATATGGCACGGGTCACAATCCTCATGGACCGCTTGATGCAAGCTGTGGGCTTGAACGGGAAAAGCTTCATTCCCTTCATCATCGGGTTTGGTTGTAATGTTCCGGCAATTATGGCGGCACGCACGATTGAACAACCAAGAGAGCGCCTCATTACAACGTTGCTGGTACCCTTTATGTCATGCTCGGCCCGCTTGCCGGTGTATGCGTTGTTTGCAGGTGTGTTTTTCCCATCACATGCAGCAAGCATTATCATGCTGATGTATGTGTTAGGGATCACCGTATCGCTCATACTTGCCAAAATATTTTCCAAAGTATCTATTTTATCAGGTGAGCCTTCCCTCTTTATCGTGGAGCTCCCTCCCTATCGGGTGCCGCAGGCTCTTACATTATTTCGCAGCACCTGGGAGAAGGTCAAAGGCTTCGTCCGCAAAGCCGGAACGATTATTCTTGCAGGCTCCGTTGGCATCTGGCTCTTGTCCAATTTCGGACCACAGGGCTTCGGCGTAGAAATGGATGACAGCCTGCTCGCTACGATTGGAGGATGGTTTGCGCCCCTATTGGCTCCTCTTGGTTTTGGCACCTGGCAAGCAGGCGCGTCTCTGCTCACAGGCTTTATGGCCAAAGAGGTTATCGTATCAACCATGAATATCATTTACCACGTTCCCGATATGCAGGGATTGGAGCTGCAAGTCAGTCATGCTTTTACACCGCTTGCCTCCTTTAGCTTTATGGTGTTCATTCTGTTGTATGTGCCGTGTCTGGCTACGGTAGCGGTTATTCGCAAAGAGACACTCTCCTGGCGCTGGACCGCCTTTTCTGTGCTCTATCCTTTGACTGTTGCCTATATCATCACTGTTTTGATCTATCAGTGTGGCAGATTATTAGGTTGGGGTTAAGTCAGACCCTAAAGTATATAAAAGGAAGTGGATTCCATGGTCAATATCATTATTTTATTGGTGATTCTCGGTTACAGTGCGTGGGTTTTAGTACGATTTTTGCGAAAAAGCCGCCAAGGCGCCTGTGCTGGCTGTTCATCAAGCAAGTCATGCCCAGGCTGTGCTGTGAGTTCAGTGAATGAAGGTCATGCAAAAATGAAGAAGAGTATTTAATTCATACCATCATTACAT
Source organism: Paenibacillus sp. N119s (assembly GCF_059447605.1). Lineage (NCBI taxonomy): Bacteria > Bacillati > Bacillota > Bacilli > Caryophanales > Paenibacillaceae > Paenibacillus > Paenibacillus sp. N119s. Next base: position 4,551 of record NZ_JCAJRU010000101.1, read on the forward strand.
GAAAAAAGCGGCTTTGGAGGTTTCCACCCCCGAAGCCGCTTCTCAGTTATGCTCAAAACCTTATCATATTACCGATACGCCGCCAAATGCTCACTTAGCTCTCGCGTGTGCAAGTAAACTTCACGGTGCAGCTCGTATAGGCCTTCATACCGTGCCACACGTTCCGGGTTCGGTGAATATCTCGCTGCTTCACGCAGAAAAGCTTCAGCACACGCTTGCAGAGATTCAAACCAGCCACTACCATAAGCAGCCAACATGGCCGCCCCCAAGGCAGGTCCCTGCTCGCTTTCCAGCTTGATGATATCCGCATTAAAAATATCTGCCTGCATTTGCAGCCATGCCTCATTACGCGCACCGCCGCCGATGGAAATGACTTCGTTCACCGTTTTGCCCGTTCCTCTGAGAATATCAATGGATTCCTTGAGCGAAAACGTAATTCCCTCCAGTACCGCCCGTGTAAAATGCGCAAGCTTATGCCCCGCATCCATCCCGATAAAGCTGCCTCGAATAGTAGCATCCGGATGAGGGGTGCGTTCGCCCACAATATAAGGCGTGAACAGCAGCCCGCGGCTGCCTGGCTCGACCGAGTTCACATCTTCCAACAATGCGTCAAAAGAATGCTCCGGCGCAAAGGTATCCTTAAACCAGGTCAAGCTGTATCCGGCTGCGAGTGTAACTCCCATGATATAGTAAGCATCCTGCTCACTATGATTAAAAAAATGGGCTCGTCCCTGAATGTCGAGATCCTTGCGTTCCTCATAGGAAAGCACAACTCCTGAAGTGCCGATGCTGCACAAGGTGCGGCCTTCACTCAAAATGCCGGCGCCAATCGCGCCACATGCGTTGTCTGCTCCACCAGCATAAACCTTGGTTTCAGGCGAAAGCCCGCTCTGCTTGGCAATCTCGGGCAGTAGCGTACCCGTCTGGTCAAAGGATTCCACTAGCGGCGGGAACAGCGACAACGGCAGATCAAACGCAGCAGCGATTTCTTCGCTCCACTGCTTGTTTGCAATATCCAGCAGCAGCGTGCCTGCCGCGTCCGAGTACTCCATCGCCAACTCTCCTGTAAGACAGTAACGCACATAATCTTTGGGCAGCATAAAATGGGCCGCACGAGCCAGCACATCTGGCTCATGCTCCTGCACCCACAGCAGCTTGGGCAGCGTAAAGCCTTCCAGCGCACGGTTGCGTGCGACCCTCAGCAGCGCTGGTCCAAGCTGTTCTTCAATACGGCGGCATTGTGCCGTTGTGCGCGTATCATTCCACAGAATAGCTGGACGTAGCACTTTTCCTTCCTTGTCAGTTAGCACAAGCCCGTGCATCTGCCCCGAAAAGCTAATGCCGTCCACAGCACCTGTTCCGCCGATTCCGGCCTTCTCCACAAGCTCTTTCAACGATGCTAACGTCCCACGCACCCAGTCTTCAGGATGCTGTTCGCTATACCCTGCCTTCGGCTGATGAAGAGGATATGACTGAGAGGTTTCATAAGCAACCTGTCCCTTACGGTTGACCAGCACCGTTTTGACTGCACTGGTACCCAAATCCACGCCGATGACATAGCTCTCCTGCTCCTGGTTTATCGTCTCCTGCATTGGAGTTCCTCCTTCCCTGTGATCGTGCAGCCCTTATTCATATATCAATTCCCGGCATTAATCAGCCAAAATGTATTGGTTTAATGTAGCTTTCAGATATTCCTGACGACCGGACACGTTTTTGCGTGGTGTTTCGTTCGCCAGAGCATATTCAGCCAGAGAAGCAAGCGTTGCTTTTCCGGATACGATGTCTGCTCCAATGCCTTCTTTAAAGCTACTGTAGCGCTTCTCAATAAAGTCCTCAAACACACGATCCTCGATCAGTTTGGCGGCTACCTTCAAACCTTTCGCATACGTATCCATACCTGCGATGTGCGCCAGGAACAAGTCTTCTGGCTCAAACGATGCTCTGCGCACCTTGGCATCAAAGTTGATACCGCCACGGCCCAGGCCTCCATTTTGCAGCACTTCATACATGGTTAAGGTAGCATCATACAGATCAACCGGGAATTCATCCGTATCCCAGCCCAGCAGCAAATCACCCTGATTGGCATCCAGTGATCCCAGCATGCCGTTAATCCGAGCTACACGCACTTCATGGTCAAAAGTATGGCCTGCCAAGGTTGCATGGTTAGCCTCCAGATTAAGCTTGAAATGCGGGTCCAGATCATATTTTTGCAGGAAGGCAATCGTCGTCGCCGCGTCAAAATCATACTGATGCTTGGTTGGCTCCTTCGGTTTGGGCTCGATCAGGAACTGAGCGTCAAAGCCGATTTCACGCGCGTAGTCTACCGCCATATGGAACATCCGTCCCAAATTGTCCTGCTCCAGCTTCAAATCTGTATTCAGCAGTGTTTCGTAGCCTTCACGGCCCCCCCAGAAGACATAGTTATCTGCGCCCAGACGTTTGCCCACTTCCAGTCCTTTTTTAATTTGAGCAGCTGCGTGTGCGTATACATCTGCATTGCAAGTGGTCGCAGCCCCATGCAAATAGCGTGGGTGGCTAAACATATTCGCTGTGTTCCACAGCAGTTTTTTGCCCGTAGCTTTCATGTGCTCCTCAATCAGATCCACGATCGTATCCAGATTGCTGTAAAATTCTTTTAGTGATGCGCCTTCAGGTGCAATATCCACATCGTGGAAGGCGAAATAAGGTAAATTTAGCTTATCCAGCAGCTCAAAGGCTGCTTCCACACGTGCCTTCGCCAAGTCCAGCCCGGTAAACTTGGACCATGGACGTTCCGCCGTCTCAACTCCAAAAGGATCAGAACCACCTGCAACCAGCGTATGCCAATAGGCCATGCTAAAACGCAAATGCTCCTCCATCGTTTTTCCCGCTACCATTTCCTGTGGATTATAAAATTTGAACGCAAAAGGATTATCAGATTGCTTGCCCTCAAAGTTAATTTTGGATACCTGTTCGAAATAAGCCATGATAAGTTCCTCCTTTGTAGTAAACGTTTACAAAAACGATTCTAGCACAGCCAAGAAACTTTGTCTATTGCTTAAACTAAGTTTATTTTTATGATATAATAGCGGGAATTACATCAACAGGAAGTGAAATAACCATGAATGTTACTGGCGATCAGGCGCTTGTCAAAAAGCTGAATAAATCTATCGTATTGGAGCGAATCCGCCTTCATGCCCCTCTATCCCGGGCACAGCTATCCAGTCAAACTGGATTAAACAAAGCCACCGTGTCCAACCTGGTTGCAGAGTTGATCACCGATGGATTGGTGTATGAAACAGGATTAGGGGAATCGAGCGGTGGGCGTAAACCTTTAATGCTGCTATTCAACAGCCGTGCAGGCTTTGTACTCGGTATCGAGGTTAGCGTACAGTACATTAAGGGCGCTCTGACCGATCTATCAGGTACCATTGAAACAGAGCTTACTCTTTCCTTAACCCAGCATGATCCTGGCTTTGTTATCGAACAGATTCGTAAGCTCATTGACGAGCTTATGCAATCCGCTCCTCCCTCCCCGCACGGTATTGTTGGTATTGGGCTAGGGGTACCGGGTATGGTGGATGAAGCCGGAAATGTTTTATTCGCACCCAATCTGGGCTGGGAGGAGGTTCCGCTGCGGCAACAACTTGAAAGGGAGCTGGGTCTTCCCGTAGTGGTGGATAATGAGGCCAACGTCGGTGCACAAGGCGAATTGTACTATGGTATGGACGCTGATCATCGACAGCTGGCGCGGGATCTGGTCTACATCAGTGTAGGGTCCGGGATCGGGGCCGGAATCATTATTGATGGCAAGCCGTACCAAGGGGCGTGGGGGTATGCTGGAGAAAGCGGCCATATGTCCATTGATTGGAACGGACGCCTCTGCTCCTGTGGCAGCCGAGGCTGCTGGGAGCTGTATGCCTCGGAGAAGGCGTATGTAGCATCGTCATTGAAGCTGCCCGCACATAATACAGCGGAATTACTACCGTTTGCGCAGCAAGGTGATGCGAATACATTAAGCGTCCTTGATGAAATCGGGCGCTATTTGGGTGTGGGGATTACCAACATTGTGAACAGTCTAAATCCCGGAATGCTTATGATCGGCGGTCCACTGGCGGAAGCCAGACCTTGGCTGGAGCAAAGTATGCGTGCAGTGATTGAGGAACGGGCCCTGCCCTATCACCGTCGCCAACTACAGATTTGTTTCTCCACGCTTGGTAGCCGCTCGACGATGCTAGGTGCCGCCTATGCAGCAACAGCCCCTTTTCTCGGGCGTGTGCGCGTATCTTTATAAAAAAAAGCGTACGGGAACTCTCAGGTTCCCGTACGCCCATATTAAGCGTTCAACACTTTTTCAAACTTGGTTTTGTTCATACCGGAAATACGTTCTTCCCCGATCAAAGTCAATGGGACAGCACGAATGCCCATATCCCAAACCTCTTGAGCAAATGCTTCATTCGTTTCAATGTTGCGTTCTTCGTACTCTACGCCTTTTTCAGCTAAGTAGCTTTTTACTTGACGGCAATGCGGGCAGTTTGTAGATGTGTATACGATTGCTTTTTCCATGAATATCACCTCATCATTTATTTTGTTACATCTATATTTAACCATACTTGCAAGTATTACAGAGCCAGTGCACTGTGCTCCAAACTTTCAATGTATTTCTCGCTGTCCATAGCAGCCATACAGCCACTACCTGCTGCGGTAATCGCTTGTCTGTAGCGTGTATCCTGTACGTCGCCACAAGCGAAGACGCCAGGCACGTTTGTTTCGGAAGTACCCGGATTTACAACGATATACCCGTTCGCATCCGTGGTAATTTGTCCTTCTAAGAAGCCTGTATTCGGATGATGGCCAATTGCCACGAATACGCCACTGACTGTAATGATTTCCTCTTCCCCTGTTGCATTATTCAGCACTTTCAAGCCAGTTACTCCGTTTTCGTCAGCAATCACTTCTACAGGAGTACGATTGAGCGCCCATTCAATTTTGCTGTTCGCACGAGCGCGATCTTGCATAATTTTGGATGCCCGCAATTCTTCACGACGATGTACCAATGTTACTTTGGAGGCAAAACGAGTCAGGAAATTAGCTTCTTCCAGGGCAGAGTCTCCACCGCCGATAACAACGATTTCTTTGCCACGGAAGAAGAATCCGTCACAGGTAGCGCAAGTGCTCACGCCGCGTCCGATATTGTCCTGCTCACCGGGAATCCCCAGGTATTTGGCAGTTGCCCCTGTGGAGATAATCAGCGTATCGGTTACCAGTTCACCCAAACCTTCTACATCCAGTGTAAATGGACGAGCAGTTGTGTCTACCTTGTTCACCCAACCTGTACGGAATTCAGCGCCAAAACGCTCCGCTTGCTTACGCATATTATCCATCAGATCGGGTCCCATGATTCCTTCAGGAAAGCCTGGGAAATTTTCGACTTCCGTAGTCGTCGTTAATTGTCCGCCTGGCTGTGGTCCTTCGATCACCAGTGGGTTCATGTTAGCGCGTGCCAGGTAAATAGCAGCGGTCAAACCGGCAGGACCGGTGCCTATAATAATGGACTTGTACATATCTTGGTTCCTCCTAAAATATCATAAGTATTATATAGCAAGTTTTCCGGTACCGGGCGCTGGGCTGCTGCATATAATCTACGAGTAGTTCCGCCAGCAAAGCTTATATCAAAGTGTGGACACCCGGATGTAGAAAAAAACGAATCACTTGTTTGTATCCTTTTATGACTTAGACTGATTCTAAATCCTAATTTCATTATGCGGAAAGAGCTGTTAACAGTCAAATGAAGTTTTCATGAAGCGAAGTTTAAAGATCATGAGGTATGGAGGGATTATCCCGATTATGAGTGATGTTTTCGTAGGTAGCTTAATTTCTGCCCTGTCCACCGGACTCGGCGCCGTGCCTATATTGTTTATGCGTAATGTCACGCATCGGCTTCGCGATGTTCTGCTGGCTTATGCCGCAGGAATCATGACCTCCGCATCCGTGTATAATCTGATTCCGGAAGCGATTCAGCATGCCAATTGGTTTGTGCTGACTGCGGGGATCTTGCTTGGCTGCCTCGTATTACTGGTGATGGAAATGTATATCCCCCATGCGGATCTGGAGGACCCGGATTCCAAGACCTTCCAACTAGAGTCCAAATCTTTTCTGATTATTGCAGCCATTACCCTGCACAACTTGCCGGAAGGGCTTTCCGTTGGGGTCAGCTACGCGAGCGAAACTCAGAATCTTGGCAATCTCATTGCCTTCTCTATCGGTCTGCAAAATGCCCCGGAAGGCTTTATCGTAGCGCTATTCCTTGTGAATCAAAACATCGGTCGCTTCAAGGCATTGGGTATTGCCACCCTAACTGGAGCCGTGGAAATCATCACCAGTCTAATCGGCTTTTATCTAAGCAGCTGGGTGAACGGACTCGTGCCGTACGGTCTTGCTTTTGCCGCCGGAGCTATGATGTTTATCGTCTACAAGGAACTGATTCCCGAAAGTCACGGGGATGGCAACCAGCGAATCGCCACATTTTCTTTTATTCTTGGCTTGATAACGATGATCGGACTAACCGAATGGCTATAGCCGTCCACCACAAAAAGGCTGCTTTCTGCCTGTAATTCAGACAGAAAGCAGCCTTTTGCCATGTACAAATGAAGGGATCTCATTTTTTTTGGTTCATGGAGCGCAGGGCTTCCCGGTACTTCTCATCCTCACTTTTGAAAGCTTCCTTTTCTCCAATGGATTTCGGGGAACTTCCATCCTTTTCTTCGTCTTTTCCAGCAAAACCACGCAAAGCCGCACGATAATCCTGATCCCCGTAAGTACTTTCTGTGTTCTTGCGATCTTTTTCCACCTTCATATCCGTATGGATATCAGGCAACTTCTGATGCTCCTGGGCACGATGTTCTTCAACACCAGAATCCTTAGGCTGCATCTCTCCGGTATGTTCCGTTAATTCATACGCCTTGGGTTCCACCTGCACGGGATAAGGTCGTTTACTTCTTTGCTTGGAATCCTCTTGGTTGGGGCGTTTCTTGGCCGAGGACTTGCGCGTCATCTTCGTATTAAATATCAGTAAAAAGATCAAGGCAACCACAGCTACTGCGATAAAAGCAATGGTCATCGGCGGCCTCCTATTCTCTTTCAGCGCCACGGTACCGTCCCGCCATCTCAGCGACCCGTTTGCCCAAAGAGCGACCTAACGCAAGATCATCATCTTTTGGAAGATTGGCAGGTCCATTGGGATCTGTCTCCACCGGACATGTTACCCCTACACCGTAATAGGAGCCGTAGAGGGCATTTTCCGCAATACTAGCTGGCAGTCCAACAATAATCATGCCTTGATGAAGCATGGGGGTAATCAAATTCAACAGCGTTGATTCCAAACCACCATGAACGGTAGCGGTTGTGCAAAATACTGCACCGATTTTGTCCACCAGCTTGCCCTGCGCCCACAGATATCCGAGCTTGTCAATCCAGCTCTTCAGACCGCTGCTGATGGTACCAAAATGACCTGGACACCCCCAGATAATCGCATCCACGTTTACTAGTTCATTCACGTCGGCCTCATTTACATGCTTTAACAACACTTCTGTGTGATCCAGACGTGCCCCTTCTGCGATTGAGCGAGCGAGATGTTCGGTATGTCCATTCTCACTGTCATATACAATCATAATTCTGGTCGCCATTATCCGCATCATCCTTTATCAGCAAGATCATCCTTTTTGCATACGCTCTTAACCTTTCCCAAAATCGATCTGAATATTATGAATATGGTCTGACGCATACTTTGAACATTCAAAAACAACTAGGGAGGCATGCACAATATGAATTCGCGCGCCATATTAGTTAATCTGCTGGTAATTATTATTATTCTGGCAGGAGGTGGAGCCGCCGCCTACTACTACAATCAGTCCGCCAACTACATAAAAACTGACAATGCACAAGTAAGCGGACAAGCGGTTACTGTTGCCTCTCCAAGCGCAGGAAAGCTCACAGGCTGGAACGCTGAAGTTGGTAAAACGTACACTGCTGGCAGCACGCTTGGTAGTGTAGAGGGAGGCGGAAGCCGGATCAGCGTTACAATCCCGACTGACGGTACGATCGTACAGCAAACTGCTGTCAATAACTCGATTGTCGGGGCGGGCACACCGTTAGCAAAGGCTTTTGATCTGAACAACCTTTGGATTACTGCCAATATAGATGAAACGGCTGTACAGGATCTCCAAGTAGGACAAACTGTAGATGTGTATATCGATGCTTACCCGGATACGTCCCTAACCGGCAAACTCGAAAAGATCGGTCTGGCGACCGCATCCACCTTTTCATTGCTGCCCACTTCCAATACCACTGCCAACTATACCAAGGTGACGCAGGTCGTGCCGGTTACCATTTCCATTCAAGGTTACAAGGGGCTGGGGATTATCCCGGGAATGAGTGCAACGATTAGAGTTCACAAGTAGGAGGCTGTCATGGATCAAAAAATGTCCGTCGGACGTATTCTGTCCGTGCTGCTGCTAGGCGCCTTCATTTCGATTTTGAATCAAACGCTGCTCAACGTGGCTATTCCACATTTGATGAATGACTTCAACGTGTCTGCCACAACCGTTCAATGGTTATCCACCGGATATATGCTGACGAACGGAATCCTGATTCCAATCACCGCTTTTCTCATTGAATCCTTTGGGACACGTGCGCTGTTCATATCCGCGATGGGTTTGTTTACTGCCGGGTCTGTCGTCTGCACGATCAGCACTGGCTTTGCGCCTATGCTGGTTGGACGCGTCATCCAAGCCAGCGGCGCCGGCATCATCATGCCTGTGGTGATGAACGTGTTCCTGACTGTATTTCCCCCCGAAAAACGGGGCGCAGCTATGGGAACCATGGGGATTGCCATGATGTTTGCCCCGGCGGTAGGACCAACTTTATCCGGGTGGATTGTCGAGCACTACAGTTGGCGGCTGTTATTTTTGTTAGTCATTCCGCTGGCGATCATTGATATTCTATTTGCTGTACGCTGGCTTAAAAATGTGTCCAAGCTGACAAAACCGAGTTTTGATCTGCTGGGAACCATTTTTTCCACCCTTGGCTTTGGTCTTCTCCTGTATGGCTTTAGTTCAGCCGGAGACAAGGGCTGGAGTAGCAATATAGTCATACTCTCGCTCGCTTTCGGGATCTTGTTTATTGTATTTTTTGTCGTACGCGAGCTGAACATGTTGGAGCCTATGCTGGAGTTCCGTGTATTTAAATACGACATTTTTACGGTATCTACGCTGGTTGGGGCTACTGTCAATATGACTATGTTCGGCGGGATGCTGCTGCTGCCGATTTATTTGCAAAATATACGCGGCTTTACGCCGCTGCAATCCGGTCTGCTGCTGTTGCCGGGTGCACTGCTAATGGGTGTGATGTCACCGATATCTGGGGCAGTATTCGATCGTATTGGTGCGAGGCCGTTAGCAATTGTCGGGCTGATTATTACAGCAGTCACGACATGGGAATTCAGTCTGCTGACCGATGCCACCACCTATGGACATATCATGATTATTTACACGATTCGCAGCTTCGGGATGTCACTGCTGATGATGTCCGTTCAGACAGAAGGGCTAAACCAGCTGCCTGCCCATCTTGGCAGCCATGGTACTGCCATGTCCAATACAGTACGGCAAATTGCTGGATCTATTGGTACCGCTTGGCTCATTACGGTCATGAGCAGCCGAACTACGGTTCATTTGGCGGATTATGCGAATGTCGCTACCACAGCTAATGCTTCTGTAACGGAAGGCATATCCCAACTAGGACAAACCCTTGCACAAACAGCGGGTATCTCTACGGAAAGCGGCTCTGCACTCGCCATACAACAAGTATACGGAAGGGCTGTTACGGAATCGACGATTCATGGCATTAATGATGCTTTCATCATTGCCACCGGAATTGCGCTGGCGGGATTATTGTTTTCCCTGTTCTTGCGGCGGTCTACGCCGCGCCGCAGATAGGCGCATAGCAGTCGCGAATTAGAGATATGAGACAAACTGGCCTTGCCTACAAAGTAGACTAACACAGCAAAAAAGGAGCATCCAACCCTCTTGGATTGTAAGAGGGTTGGATGCTCCTGCCTATGTGTAAACTTATGATTAGTGAATTGGATGGTTAGTCTTATGACCGCAATAAACGCAGACCGTTCAAAATGACAAGGAGCGTGCTGCCTTCATGTCCAATGACCCCAAAAGGCAGGGCTATATTTTGCACAAAATTGCTGATTACCAGCAGTACAATCACACTTACCGCGAAGATCATATTTTGTTTGACCACCCGCTGCGCCTTGCGCGCCAATGCGATCGTCGGAGCAATCTCCTCGATTCCGTCATTCATTAGCACCACGTCTGCGACCTCGAGTGCTGCTCCACTGCCGTGCATTCCCATGCCCAGCCCTACAGTCGCCGCGGTCAAAGCCGGGGCATCATTCACACCGTCGCCGACCATGACGACATGCCCGTATTCCTCGCGCAGCTTGCGAATATAGCTGACTTTGTCCTCCGGCATTAAGCCGGCATATACGGCGTCAACTCCAGCCTGCGCCGCGATCACGGCAGCCGTGTCCGGTCGATCTCCAGTCAGCATGACGACCCGGATCCCCTGTGCTTGCAGGCGTTTCACGGACTCGCGCGCCTGGGGACGCAGCTCGTCACGCAGCGCCAGCATTCCGACAATCCGATCATCTGCAAGAATGATGGATACGGTTTTGCCCTCAGCTTCCAGTCGGGCTCGGCTCTCCACCCACTCTGGCTCTGCCAGAAGTCCAGGTTCATCCAGCACATTGGTGCGGCCGATTTTCCATTTGACCCCGCCTATAATGCCTTCCATTCCCCATCCGGTAAGCGCCTGCACTTGCTCGGCTGTGAGAAGCTCCCTCTGTCCCAATTCAGTTTCGGCTTTGGCTACAATCGCTCGTGCCAGCGGATGCAAGGAATAGCTTTCGATTGTCGCGACCGTGTGCAATAGCTCATCAGCATCGTAATCTGGGGCGGTGATCCAATCCGTGACCACAGGAGAACCCTTCGTTAACGTGCCTGTTTTGTCAAAAGCAACGACAGATGTCAATGCCATATTCTCTACATGTGCGCCACCTTTGAACAGAATACCCCGCCGGGCACGGTTGGAAATAGCGGATAGCATCACCGGCATAATGGATGACACAAGCGCACAAGGTGAAGCCACTACAAGAAATACCATTGCCTTGTAAAACGCCGCTGCCCATGTCCAGTCCAATACAAGGGGTACACCCACAATGACGATCAGCGTGACAGCAACAACAATTCGGGCGTATACCGATTCAAATGTTTTAATAAACCGCTGCGAATCAGGAACTTCGGTCCGGGCCTCTTCTACCATACGAATGATTTTTGAAAATAAAGTATCTTCCGAGGACTGGCTGACTTCTACATACAGCACGCCTTCTCCATTGATGGTGCCTGCATATACTTCGTCACCTGCCACCTTGTTTACCGGAACAGATTCCCCGGTAATGGATGCTTGATTCACGGCTGACACGCCCTTGGAGATTCGGCCGTCCGCCGGAATTAATTCGCCGGGCTTAACCAGCAGCAGGTCGCCTGGCAACAGCTGCTCAATGCCGACCGTTTCTGTTCCCTCGT
>NZ_JCAJRU010000102.1:0-16121 GCF_059447605.1 Paenibacillus sp. N119s
CAGAATGGATTGAAGAAATTAACAAGGCTGCGAATCGTCCGTTGAATACAGGATTTTTCTATGATACCCCGGATCATGAGGATCATATTTATGAACCGGAAGAAAAAGCAGTCCCTTATGATTTTGCCGGACTGGTCATGGATTATGATGCCGCAAGTGGCATCGCAACGATTCAACAACGCAACCATTTTAAACCAGGACATGAGATTGAATTTTTTGGTCCGAACGGAACGTTTTTCAAACAAACGGTCGGAACGATCTGGGATGAGGAAGGCAACGAATTAGATGCTGCACGTCACCCGCTTCAACGAATTAAAATGAAGGTAGATCAGCCTGTATCGTATTTTGATATGATGCGTAAAAAGAAGTAAATAAGCCTTAAGTCACAGGTGAAAAGATTCAAAAGCCTCTCCTATCGGTTGGAGAGGCTTTTTTTTGAATAGTTTTCTAGGAAAAAAGTTTCACAAAATTTAGTGGGTACTCAAAGGAAAGCTACATTCCTTGTCGAATAGTTCCGATAGAGACTATATAGATAATAGATACATAAAGGATAACGTGGAATAGGAAACTAATTATATGGTGGTAGGTGAGAGGAATGGGTTTTCGGAAAAAAGAGAGGAATACAGCAAACAGGCAATCTAAGAAAACGGATTCAATGAAAGGCTTGAAAGGAAGTAAAGTAACAACGGATCAAGGGGAGGAGACGGTTGTGATGTCTTCGAAGGATACTCCCTGGCTAGCTAAGGCCTTACGTAAATGCACATACAATTTAAAGCGTTTACTTAAGCCTGAAAGATACAGTAAGGATTTTATGCATTTGGTCAAAAACTATAATCCAATCCGTTCGGTTGGGATGAAGTTGTTTCTGATCTTTTTTGCAGCCATTATGTTATTCGTGGTCAGTCTGGGGATGCTTTCGTACTACAAAGCTAAAAGTACGATTGAACAAAATGCAGCTACGGCGTATCAGCAAACCGTTCAGCAAACTTCGGAAAAGCTTGATATTATTTTAGAGCGCTTTCAAGACACATCGACACAGGTATTTTTCGATACTGAATTAAGTGATCAATTGCAAAAGGCTGTAAAGCAAGATAAAAATCCCTTTGCATCTTTTGTTGCTATGGGCGAAGTAAACAAGAAATTAACAAATATTGCTTTTACAAATAAAGCGATTGATTCATTGTACTTGTACCCGGAAGAAACCAGTTTAGCTGCAATGGGTACCGGAACACAGAAGGATGTACGGCAGGAAGAGTGGTTTAAGGATATTTTAAAAAACAAGGGAATGGTTTGGCTACCTACGCAAGTGAATGACAATGGCAGCAAGACCTTTCGTCTGGCACGCTCCATGAACAGCATGTCCGGGTTAGGAGGGACTTATGTTCTGGTTATGGATTTAAAGGCCAGTGCGGTGGAGGACGAGTTGAAAGGTGTTAATTTGGGCTCAGGTAGTATGATTAGCCTTGTGACAGACAAGGGTGAGTTTGTAGGCTCTAACAATGAGAGCTTGGCAGGAGGAAAGACAAAGTTAGATTACGTTTCCAAGCTTGAAGGGGTCGAAGGGAATCAAATTATGGAGCAGGAAGCAGATGGAAAAAAGCAAAGTGTGCTTACAGTTCATAATACATTGGGAACTTCCAAGTGGATTCTCGTGGGTGTAGTACCTGTATCTGAATTGGTGAGAGACGCGAGGGGGATTCTTACCACAACCTGGATATTTGCTGCGGTAGCGGCACTGATTGCATTGTTCATTGGTCTGTGGATGGTACGTCTTGTGGCTCGCCCACTGACACACCTAAAGAATTTAATGATTGAAGGCGCTAAAGGCAACTTGCAAATCCGAACGAAGTATAAGGCACAGGATGAAATTGGACAGTTGTCTGAAAGTTTTGATACGATGATGGAGCAAATTACACTGCTGGTAGAACAGACAAATGCATCAGCACAGGAGGTACTGAATACAGCAACGGAACTGAGTGATGCCTCGAAGAAGACAGCCCTTTCAGCTAAAGAAATTGCTGCCGCAACAGAAGAGATTGCTCATGGCGCCGCCAGTTTGGCAACAGAGGCGGAACGTGGCAGCGAGCTTACTGGCAATATATCACAGCAAATGGATACGGTGATGACTTCCAATTATGAAATGACTCTGGTTGCACAAGAAGTTGAACAATCCAGTGAAAAAGGGACAATTCAACTGAAAAATCTATTAAGCAAGACTAAGGTTACAGAAGAAACTACGCATGCTCTGGTGGGTAAAGTAGATGAACTAAAGCAGACAACTTCCGATGTCTTTAAGGTGCTGGACGTTTTACAGGATATTGCTAAACAAACGAATATTCTATCACTAAATGCGACCATTGAAGCGGCACGAGCGGGAACAGCCGGGCGCGGCTTTATGGTGGTAGCCAATGAGGTTCGTCAGTTGGCTGAACAATCACGTCAAGCGATTCGTACGGCTACCGGTATTACGAATAACATCGTTAATGAGATGAACGAAACGGTGCAAGCGTTATCTCAAGTGTACCCACTGTTCCGGGAGCAGATGGGAGCCGTACAAGATACGACAGACATCTTCCAATCAGTGCAGCAGCAAATGGGAGAATTCGCGCTTCGGTTGGGCACGGTCACCGCCTCCATTCATCATCTAAGTGAATCGCAGACTACTTTGTCCGAGGCCATGACGAATGTAAGCGCGGTAGCTGAGCAATCTTCTGCTACTTCGCAGGAAGTCGCTTCTCTCAGTACTGAGCAGGCCAATATCGGTAATCAGCTGGTAGGCTTGTCTGATAAGCTGGAAGGGGTATCGGTGAATTTGAAAGAACAGCTTTCAAGATTTACAGTGTAGGTGTTGCAAAACCGAGGAAATCAGGATTGTCAGTCATTTGATCCCCGTAGTATCAAAATCTATCAAGAAGGAAAGCGAAGGATGCATACAAATACAAAGGTAGCTTGGGTGATTCTAGCCCTTACTATTTTTATAACAGTCTATTATTCGTTAGACGAAATTCTAGATTGGAGCCCAGAAACAGACATCATTAGCTATCAATAATTCGGCAACCCACTCAACATTACATGTTGAGTGGGTTTTCTTTTTCCATCACCGGACATACTACTGGAAAAATGATGAAAGGAGGATGAATATGTTAAGGCGTCATAGCAGTTTCATACGTCAACGTCGAATTGCATACATAGCCTTGGGGATCATGGTATTGCTGCTGATCTTATGTTTACGATTGGCTTGGATTCAGGCGACAGCGGGCATTCATTTGTCATTTTACGGAGGGCATTCGCTTAAAGAAATGTCAGCACGTCAGCGACAGGAAGGAATCGCCATTGATTCTGGGCGTGGACAGTTTACGGACCGACATGGACAACCCTTAATTGGTGGGATCGTATGGACGCCAGTGCTTTTTCCCGATGTAGACGGCAAAGCAGCCGTGCATGGTCAAGAACTGGCCAAGCTGCTGCATACGAGCAAGGAGCAATTGCTGACGCGTTGGAAGGGGCTGCAATCCCCGCTTATATGGCGGGATGGGCGCGGAGAACCCGTGCAAATCCATCCGAATGAAGCGGGCAGACTGCTGAAGTTGGCTCCTTCGCTCATAGAGCTTGTACCGTATACGCAACGTTATACGGACTTGCCCAATGGCAGACAATGGCTTGGTTTTCTGTATGAACGTGGCGAACGAGCAGGTGAACTGCCGATGGGAGCAGCTGGTCTGGAAAGAACGCTGGAGCCTTTGCTGAGCGGTGTTGGCGAGACATTCGTCTCTCGGTCTGTAGATGCGCAACGTCGGCCATTGGCTCATATGCCGCTTCGTGTCAGTGCCCCATCCAATGGCCACTATCCATTACAGGTGCAGACTACAATTGATCTCCCGTTACAGGAGCAGGTTGAGAAACTGACAGAATCGAATCATTTGGCAGAAGGGGCAGTGGTTGTGCTTGATGCAGGTAACGCGGATGTGCTGGCAATGGTGTCTCGCCCCTTTTATAATCCCGCGCATGTGGATCCGCAGCAACAAACAGACTGGTCTAATCGTGCTCTCAGAGCGGTAACGCCAGGTTCCATTTTCAAGTTGGTTACAGCTGCGGCTGCACTTGAATCAGGCGTGGTTCAACCGCAGGAGCAATTTCATTGTCATGGAGCCTACGGCAAGTATGGATTGTCATGCTGGAAAAAAGAAGGACACGGCACCCTGAACCTGGAGGAAGGGCTTGCCGTATCCTGTAATAGTGTGTTCGCTCATCTCGGCGAACGGCTTAACGCGGAGCAAATTCAGGCCGCAGCCTCCGCACTGGGATTGAGTCGAACTGTGGGCTGGCAAGACCGCAACCTGGCAGGGCTACCTCAATTCAGACCTCTGGATCACGAAGAAAAGGGAGCCGTATTTGGCTCCCATACGAATACGTCTGACCCGGGCGTACGTGTACAGACAGCTATCGGTCAGCGTGATGTGCTGGTGACGCCTCTTCAAGCAGCCAACCTCATGGTTACCTTGCTGCATGATGGTCAAGTACATGCACCGCGCATCGTTAAACGCATCAGCTACGCAGATGGACGCACCTTGCTGGAGCTACCTGCTCATGCTGCACCTTTACTCAAAGGCGGCCGCTCGATTCACACATCCACAGCACATACACTTCGTGATGCAATGGAACAGGTTGTGGCACAGGGGACTGGTGCCTCCTTGCGCAATAAAATTTGGAGGCTGGCTGGTAAATCGGGTACGGCTCAAGCTTTAAAAAACGGCCGTCCCATAAATCACCAGTGGTTTATTGGTTACGGTCCGATAGAACGGCCCCGTTATGCAGTTGCCGTTCTTGTGCAAAATGCTTCAACGCGTGCTGCGAATCGAGCCACAGCACTCTTCGGTCAAGTAATGGATTTGCTAGCTCAATCCTCTTGAGTTCCACGAGTAGCTGCACGCTCTTCCTCCTGAATTTTGACAATAAACGGAGGCTCGTCAAATTCCTCAATCGGAAACCGGATCCATTGCTGCAGGTAACCTTGTTGCCACAATTCCTTGAGCAATATGATCAGAATGGGGGACAGAATTAATCCGGCCAATCCGAAGATAGATAACGATATAATGGCAAAGGAAAGCATTAGATAGGCAGACGAAACGCCGATGGAATTACCAGTAATTTTAGGTTCTGCCAGCTGGCGTACAATCACAGTGACAGCCATGACAATAAGCAAACCTACCGCCAAGCCAGTGTTGCCTGTGATGAACAAATACACGGCCCATGGAATAAAAATAACAGGCACACCCAACAACGGCAGGATATCAAATAAAGCTGCTACGAGCGCCAACGATAGGGCATTATCCACTTGTAAAATGAGTAAACCTATAAATACGAGGATAAAGGTAATTCCTACCAGTAAAGCTTGAGCCTTGAGAAAGGCGGAAATGGCTTTGAGTACGTGATTTTTCAGAAAAAGGTACGCCGTTTTTAGTGTCTTAGGTGTTTTACTGCGGGCAATCCCCTTCCAGAGATTAATTTCCATACTCAAAAAGAACGCTAAAATGATTGCAACCGCGAAGTTGCCCATAAAAATAGTGAAAGAGCTGAGGAATTGTATGAAAAAAGATAACCCTAGCTGTGCCCACTTTGTAGCAATGGTGGTAGCAGTCGCAAAATACTCATTTACACGTTCAGTCACACCCGGAGGTAATGCAGCGATTTTATCTTGAGAAAGATGAAGAAACCGCGTGAATTCTGTTTGGATAATCTGGGTATAATGTGGGAGGTTTTGCGCGACTTTTGTAAATTGGGTCACCAGGATCAGGCCCAATCCGAAAAAAATAGCCAGTAATAAGATGATAAACAACAAGACGGAGAGTGCGGAGGCAAAGGGCTTTTTCATGCCTTTGCGATGAAAATAGCGAGCAGCAGGTTCAATGCACCAAAACACAACGAATGAAAGGAACACAGGTGCGGCTAGCTGATAAAGTTTGCTGGAGACGAACATAATTAAATACACGGTTAATACGATCAGACCGATATCAAAAACAGTACGCCAATATTTTTTGTACAATGGAAGCATATGTATACAACGACTCCTTTAAGATTTTTATTTATTGTACACTAAATTGGACCTTGGTGCCTGACCCTATGCAACAGCAAAATCTCGGCATGCTTACGTCATTGTGATAACATATAAGTAAGTGAGTTTTCCTCAGGAAGCCTGCTTGGAAGTTCAGAATAGAAAAGTGGGGATAAAACGTGCAGACTTTGCTGTTATGGATGTTTTACATTTCAACTTTTTATGCTTTTATTCCGGCGCTGGTAAGTCGTATATTTGGTTTCCGGGTGTTCCAGCGCGGCAAAAGTGAACGAGAATATGCACTCACTTTTGATGATGGTCCTGATCCAGTCTATACATCGCAGTTGCTTGATTTACTCAAGCGTTTTGATGCCAAGGCTACTTTTTTTGTTGTAGGGATAAATGCCGAAAAGCATCCTGAGCTTTTGAAACGCATGCATGATGAAGGTCATCTGATTGGTATTCACAATTATGTGCACAAATCGAATTGGCTCATGCGGCCTGTTACGGTTAGAAAACAAATTGCCCAGACGGAGTCAGTCATTCGTCGAGTAACTGGCGAAGGGACGACCTTTTATCGTCCACCTTGGGGGATTGTGAACTTATTTGATATTTCCAAAAACAATGGTCGTCGAATCGTATTATGGTCCTCCATGTTTGGTGACTGGAAGGCCAGCGTTGGAGCGAAACAACTAGCGGAAAGAATGCTCAAAAAGCTGAGGGGTGGCGAGGTCATGCTACTCCATGACTGTGGTACAACATTGGGGGCAGATGCAGAAGCGCCAAGGAATATGCTAATTGCGCTAGAGAAGCTACTGATGGTCGCCCAGGAACGGCAATTACGTAGTGTACGCGTGGATACATTACTTTGCCGCCAGTCTGGAAATCAATCGACTGTCTCCAGCTTGTCCAGTAGGGATTGGATGAAAAAAACGATGGTGTTCGGATGGCTACAATACGAGCGGCTATTTCATGCCTTGTTCCGTCTTCGTCCTGTCAGCAAGGATAATACAATTTTTTATTATCGTCGCCGTATCTATCATGGCCCCAATATAAATATGGAGAACGGTAGGTGGCTGGAAAAAGGGGACCCCATCATTGAGCTTCATTTTGACAATAAAGTGTTGTTTCGTTTGGGATCGACGGCAAAGTCTATGGTACATTTAGCTATTCAATTGATTCGGATTGTGAAAACACAACTACCTGATCTTACCCAACGGGTCGTGCATGACTCTGGAATGAAGGGTGTCAAGGCGATCTATGCAGTAAGTATGATTCATCGAGGGCCTGAAAAATTAGGATTTCAAATTCGAGAGATCCCCCAAGGACTGTTTAAGCATATGTCTACGGTATATTTAAAGCTGTTATTTCGTATCATTCACCCTTCGGGTTCGGAGCAATTGATTGAAAAAAAAGAGGTCATGGTACCAAAGCTAATCGTAATGCCCATTGACACCTTATTTGATCGTTTCCAACAAGTAGATTCACATCAGGCAGAACATACTTTTGATCCGACAGATCAAAGGGATGTAGTTCATACACGTAACAATGAACTGGCCGAAGAAGACGCTGTTCACGCTTCAATCCGGGCTTCACAAACAGCCGAAACAGGATCAGGCAATTGACCTCATAAAAAAAGCCTCTCGAACCTTGGTTAGGAGTCGAGAGGCTTTTCAGTGCTTTATCAAAATATCCTAGCTTGGCAATGCATCTAGATTTTCATAATTCCACCGTTACTTGCGTTCGTCACCAGCTTGGAATAACGTGCCAGGTAGCCAGTCTTCACTTTCGGCTCAAAACCTTTCCAGTTGGCGCGACGACGTTCAAATTCTTCGTCCGTAATATGAAGCTCAATCTTGCGATTGTTCAGGTCTAGCTCAATGATATCGCCGTCCTCAACAAAAGCGATTGGTCCACCTTCTGCTGCTTCGGGGGAAATATGACCGATGGAGATACCACGGGAAGCACCTGAGAAGCGTCCGTCTGTAATCAGACCCACTTTGGCACCAAGTCCCATGCCCACGATTTGTGAAGTTGGCGCCAACATTTCAGGCATACCAGGCCCGCCCTTAGGACCTTCATAGCGAATTACAACAACATGCCCTTCGACGATTTTACCATTAGCAATGCCAGCCAGCGCATCGTCCTGTGAATCAAAGCAGATGGCAGGACCTTTGTGATAACCGCCAACAGAAGGATCAACCGCACCGACTTTAATAATGGAGCCTTCTGGTGCCAAATTTCCGAATAATACAGCCAGACCACCGCGCTCGGAATAAGGGTTGTCCAATTTGTGGATGACGTTAGTGTCGAGAATTTCCTGCCCCTCTACGTTTTCACGAAGAGTTTTTCCGGTTACTGTAATACAGTCACCATGTAATGCGCCAGGTTTTTTCAACAGTTCATTCAGCACTGCGCTTACGCCGCCTGCATTATGGACATCCTCAATGTGATAGTCGGAAGCAGGGGCCAATTTGGACAAATGAGGTACACGGTTTGCAACTTCATTGATGCGTTCAATAGGGTAGTCAACTTCAGCTTCATGGGCAAGTGCCAATGTATGCAATACGGTGTTCGTAGAACCACCCATTGCCATATCCAGTGCAAATGCATTATCAATCGCTTCTTTGGTCACGATATCACGTGGTTTAAGATCGAGCTTAATCAATTCCATCAATTGGCGTGCAGATTGTTTAACAAATTCTTTGCGTTCTTCTGCTACTGCGAGGATGGTGCCGTTACCCGGCATTGCCAGACCCAATGCTTCTGCAAGACAGTTCATGGAGTTCGCTGTAAACATTCCTGAACAGGAGCCGCAGGTTGGACAGCCGTATTGTTCCAGCTCAAGCAAACTTTGATCATCGATTTTACCAGCCTGATAAGCGCCTACACCTTCGAAGACCGAAGTCAGGGAAATAGAGCGTCCGTTCTTGTCTTTCCCAGCTTTCATAGGACCGCCGCTGACGAAAATAGTTGGAATGTTAACACGCAATGCCCCCATCATCATACCAGGGGTAATTTTATCGCAGTTAGGAATACAAACCATGCCGTCAAACCAGTGAGCGGAAACGACAGTTTCCAGAGAGTCTGCAATAATTTCGCGACTTGGCAAAGAATAACGCATACCGATATGTCCCATGGCAATGCCGTCATCTACACCAATAGTGTTAAATTCGAAAGGTACACCGCCTGCGTCACGAATGGCCTGCTTGACAATTTTGCCAAATTCCTGCAAATGGACGTGGCCCGGTACGATGTCAATATACGAGTTGCATACCGCAATAAACGGTTTGTCGAAATCTTCTTCCTTGACACCCGCTGCGCGCAGCAAGCTGCGGTGAGGAGCGCGGTCAAAGCCTTTTTTAATCATATCGGAACGCATTTTCGTCTTAGCTGTCATGATGCTGGTTTCCCCCCAAAGTATAAAAATGGTATGGCGTTCAATGAACACCGTAGTAGCGCAGATGTTTTCTAAAGAGTCTATCATAGTTGTGCGCATTTTTCTACATATATAAGGATTTTTGAAAGAGGATTGAATTGTACTGTAAGCAACAATATATAGATATGAATAGTTTTTTTAATCTATATATTGCATCTGCGAGGATTTGAATCTAATTCTTCGAGACTCTCTTTTTCTGATCTGCTGGCGGTTCGGAAAAAATAGAAAAAGCCCATTCCGTAGTCAAACGGATGGGCTCCTGCTTGTTTTTATATGAAAAGAGGGCGGAATATTGAGGCTACCTTTTAATTTCTGCCACCTTTACGTCCGATGTCTCTGTAGAAATCTTTGTCATGCGACTCAGCTGTAGCATCGCCGCCCTTTTTACCGATTTCCTGATAAAATTCTTTATCATGTGAGTTAGCGGTTGCTTGTCCACCCTTCTTGCCAATCTCTTGGTAAAACTCCTTATTGTGCTTCTTGGAAGTAGCTTCTCCACCCATACGGCCTGCTTCTTCGCGACTCATTTTACCCTGATTTTGGTTACGTGCCATTACAAATCACTCCTTATTCAAAAGTTGTTTTTTGTTGCGCGTATCTTTTACTTACCACATTTTGTCTGTATGAAACAGGCACTATGCGCCAAGTAAAGAGGGTATACCCACCTCCATTTTCGTCCGTAAGCGGGTTGTCGTGTGTTGATCGGGAAATAAAAATGTAATAAAAAATTATGCAGACCGTCTAAAAAGATAAGGAGTTGGCTTCAACATCCATTCTACCTGTGGCTCAATCAGAGGCCGTGTTGCAGTTCGAACCCAAGGCATGGTCAACAAACAGCACAGACCTGCGGCGCACACTAGAATCAACATGATCTCCACTGGGGAATCTATATACTCGTAAACTCCTTTTGCCACAACGGTACGGACGATTAAGCCATGGAGTAAAAAGACATATAATGTACGCCGTCCCATCTCGGTTATACGTCCTGTGACGGTTGGAACAAAGCTTAGAAACGCCAGAGATGCTATCCATTGAACTCCATAAATGCCGATACGGTAAATCCCTGCGTACCATTCGGTATGGCCCAGTTCACCATAAGTCATGTTGCCATACAGCCAGCCAGCCGGGATGCCAAAATAGGACGTTCCCGCCAGTACCATTAACAGAAGAGATACAATGCCGGCGATTATACGGACGGGTGTTGTGAAGAAGCGGCGAATGTCCACATATTTCAAATGATAGCCTGCTACAAAGTAAGGAAGATAAACAAAGGTTCTGCATACGCTTAGCCATATGCCGTCTACGGGAAGATATCCGACAAGGATCCCCAGTAGCACGGATATACCCAACTGGACGACAGGTGGAATCTTCTGAAAAGACAGCATCAGCAGTCTCCAACAGATGTGGCTGGCGAGGAACCAGAGTAACAGATAAGGCGCAAAAAAAGAATGATGGATATGGGGAACGCGGAAGATTACAATATCCAAAATGGAATAAAGGGATTGAAAAATCAAATATTGCATACCGATCTGAAGCAGAACTTTTTGTCCTGCGAGACCTGTCAAAGATGTTTTGGCAAAGTAGCCTGTAACGAGTACAAACAACGGCATATGAAACATGAATATCCAGCTAAACCACTGTTGGGCAAGCTGAAGTGAAGCGACTAATGGCTCCAAAGCGTTTCCTGCAAATACGCATATAATCAACAGAAATCGCAAATTGAGAAAGAAGCTTTCCCCTTGTACATCATGGCTTGTCGTCATGTGTCTCCCTCCGAACGGCTTCTGCCGACTAAACTATTTAAAAAATAATCTTTACAAGGAACAAGGTACGATACTCAGGACCTCTTCATTGTGATTTTATTCACATTAGTAAGCGTTATCATGTCCTTTTTATATGGCGAAAGCTTGAACAGCCGATAAAGATGGGCTTACGCCTGGAAACATGTGCTCATTTGACCCTGTATGTGCAACGATGTTACCCTAACAAGGTTATAGTTATGCTAAACGAATACAGCGAAACCTTTTACATTCAAGCTAAGAATCACGAGGTACGAAAGGCGAAAGGAACTTTTATAATGAGAAGAAGAACAAGAAGATCATACAATGCTTATGGGACACGCGGTTCTCGGAAAATATGGAAAATTCTTTTAGGTTTCCTGATTGTCATTGTGCTATTTGCCGGTTGGGGAGCCTGGAAGGTATTTACGCCCTACCAGCCTGATGAGGCGGCGGCTGCTGCATTAGCCGACATAGCGGATACTGTGAAAGTAAATGAGCAAGAGCACTGGATAAGTTTTGAGCCTGCCAAGAGAAGCGGAGCAGGCGTCATTTTGTACCCAGGGGCGTTGGTTAAGCCCGAAAGTTATGCGCCCTTGGCACGCCGTCTGGCAGAAAAGGGTCATCATGTGATTATTGGAAAAATGCCACTGAACCTAGCCTTGATCTCTCCGGATTTGGCGAATGAAGTGCTAAAGGCGTATCCCCAAGAAGCATTTGTTATTGGCGGCCATTCGTTAGGTGGTGTGATGGCTGCCCGATACGCAGCTGCACATCCTGATCAGGTCAAAGGTGTATTTTTCCTTGCTTCCTATCCGGATAACAAGGGTAATTTAAAGGATAAAAATCTGCCAGTGATTTCTTTACTAGGAAGTGATGATGGGGTCATTCAGATGGAAAATGTCCAAAGCGGGAGAACTTATTTACCCGCCAACACGCTGTATTTTACAGTCGAAGGGGGGAACCATGCCCAATTTGGCAGTTACGGTGCCCAGAAAGGGGATAATCCCGCGCAAATTAGTGCCGTTGAGCAATGGAACCAAACGGTAGCGGCTTTACAGGACTGGATGAAAGAAAGTGTAGATTCAGCTTCTAAGAACCCGTAAAGGAGGTATGATGCATGTCTGAGCTGATCGTGCAGGGAATGCGGTATCCATGCCGTGGCATCTTATTTGATAAAGATGGCACGTTGCTGGATTTTATTCAGTTGTGGGGCCCTTGGGCTCGTTCTATACTGGATATGATGGAGCAGCATCTGGCTGTAGCGGGAGCCGGTTTCACGATGGAAAAAGGCGACGTTCTAGGCACTGTTCACGATCAGGAGGGATGCGTGATTGGTTACGATCCTTCTGGCCCGCTGGCGATGGGGACGGTGGACGAAAGTACGGGTGTACTGGCTTGGCAGCTTTATACTGCGGGTATACCGTGGAATGAAGCTGTGCAGCTTGTTCGAGAATTTAATAAAACAGCGATGGCTGACGTCCGCCGACAGCGGGCAGCAAAGGTGTTCCCGGGGCTACGGACCTTATTGGAACAAAGTCGCCGCGCCGGAATGAAGCTGGCGGTTGTGACCTCTGATAGTACAGAGGCTGCACAAGAGCATTTGGAATGGATGGGGCTAACACCCTATTTTGATGTGATCATCGGACATGATAGGGTTACATACGGCAAACCTGACCCGGAAATGGCTGAAAAAGCTTGCGAGTTACTAGGGCTATCGCCGGTGGACGTGGTAGTGATCGGAGACAGTAATGGGGACATGCAGATGGGCAAGCGTGCCGGAGTAAGGCTAGCCATTGGATTTGCGCCTGAACCGGAACGTTCCAGACATTTGCTGGATGCGGATAAGGTTGTTCGTGGATATGAAGAGCTGGAGGTGCGTAGAGCATGAAAGAAAATACGTTGGCCGAATGGATACAGGAATCGCAGAATATTGTTTTTTTTGGCGGAGCAGGGACATCAACGGAAAGCGGTATACCAGATTTTCGTTCGGCAGCAGGCTTGTATCAGAGTGAGGAAAAATTGCCTTATTCCCCTGAGGTTATGCTTAGCCGCTCTTTTTTTGTGAAGCATCCTGAAGTCTTTTTCGACTTCTATCGCGGTAAAATGCTGCATCCCGATGCGAAGCCGAACGGCTGTCATCATTTCCTTGCGTCTTTGGAAAAGCAGGGCCGTCTTAAAGCGGTTGTGACGCAAAATATTGACGGATTACATCAGGCAGCAGGCAGCGTAAATGTACTGGAGCTTCACGGCTCGGTACATCGCAACTACTGTATGGAATGTGGACGCTTTTACAGTCTGGATGAAGTGATGAGCAGTTCCGAGGTTGTACCTAAATGTCCGGTAGATGGAGGAATTATCAAACCGGATGTTGTTTTATATGAAGAGGAATTGAATCACGACACCCTTATTCAGTCCATTCAAGCCATTTCTGAAGCAGATTTGCTGTTAATTGGAGGGACGTCACTGACAGTCCATCCTGCGGCAGGTTTGATTACTTATTTTCGCGGTAAACATACGGTGCTGCTAAATACAGATCCCACCTCATATGATCACAAGGCGGATCTTTTGCTCACTGAACCGATCGGTAAGGTTATGGAAAAACTCGCTCATCAATTGGGCTTGTAATCGTTTTCTTGTCAATGCCCGGATAAAAGCGCTATGATGATGTTGTGATGGACATAACAATGTTTCGAGAGAGGCTGTGATAGCATGGTTTATTTAGCTGGCGAAGATCGTTATGAAAGTATGAAATATAACCGTACCGGCAGATCGGGTCTTAAGCTGCCCGCTATTTCGCTGGGCTTGTGGCACAACTTTGGCGGAATTAACAACGCAGAGAATGGTCGCAGCATGATTACTCGCTCCTTTGATCTGGGCATTACGCATTTTGATTTAGCTAACAACTATGGTCCTCCTGCAGGCTCAGCCGAGGAATTTTTCGGACAAGTGTTAGCCAGTGATATGAAACCGTACCGGGATGAGCTGGTCATCTCTACTAAAGCGGGTTACCATATGTGGGCAGGTCCTTATGGCGACTGGGGATCTCGCAAGTATATGATATCCAGCCTGGATCAGAGTTTGAAGCGAATGGGGCTGGACTATGTCGATATATTCTACTCGCATCGATTCGATCCCAATACGCCGCTGGAAGAAACGATGGGAGCACTGGATCATATCGTACGTTCGGGTAAAGCGCTGTATGTGGGTGTGTCTAATTATAGTGCAGAGCAAACGGCCGAAGCAGCTCGCATTTTGAAGGAGCTTGGAACACCCATGTTGATCCATCAGCCGAGATACTCTTTGCTTGACCGCTGGATTGAAAATGGATTGCAAGATGTACTGGATGAAAACGGGATAGGCAGCATTGCCTTTTGTCCACTGGCTCAGGGACTGCTGACCAACAAATATTTGAACGGAATTCCCGAGGATTCACGCGCAGCAAGCACATCGGTTTTCCTGAATGAGAACCATGTGACACCAGAAACGCTGCGCAAGGTGCGCGCTTTGAATCAGATGGCTGCTGCACGTGGTCAAAGTTTGGCTCAATTCTCACTGGCATGGGCCCTACGCGGTGAACGTCTGACCTCTGTCCTGATTGGGGCTAGCCGTGTAAGCCAAATTGAAGAAAATGTTAAAGCCCTATCCAATCTGGAGTTTTCACAGGAGGAGCTGGATCGGATTGATTCGATCCTGAATGCCGGGCACGGACAAGACGGTGGCACAGCCTAATAACAAAACATAACCTGGAGTCAATCTATTTTCACATACTCTTATATGATATATTACTTAACAGTCCGCATCCTGTTTGAAAGGATGCGGGCTGTTTGCCGTTATCGCCGGGAGCTAGGGAAGCCTGTTAAAGCTTACTTTACAACTGTGGATACTGCTTAACCTTGCTCCGGTACTCGGTTGGAGACTGACCGCAGAAGCGTTTGAATTGACGTGAGAAATATAAAGCATCAGTTAATCCGACAGAAGCAGCCACTTGCTCAACCGACAGTTCAGGACGCTCACGCAGCAGTTGACGTGATTTGTCAATCCGTAGCTTAAGCAGATAGGTGACGGGGGAGACACCCGTTTCCTTTTTGAATATTCGTGATAAGTATGCACGATTATAACCAAGTCCTTCAGACATTTGCTCAATGGAAACAGGGTGTGCATACTGAGTGGACATATATTGGACCATTTGTTTGACTGTGCGTCGAATTTGCGAATCAGCTCCGGACGGATCGGCCCAGTCACTCAGGTAATTGCTTGCTTCTCCCATAATCAGGTACAAATAGCCTAATGCTGAAAGGTGAGAGCTAGATTTTCTGCTGTAAAAGGCCAATTGCATTTGCTCCAGATAACCGGGAATGGGACTTTGATCGGCAGCATGGAAAACAGGGTGATGTACACGCAGTCCTGCCTCTTGCACGACTTGCTCCGTATGGTGTCCAGTAAAGGCAGACCAACGATAACGCCACGGTTCCTCTTCATCAGAGGTATAGCTCACCAGTTGACCTGGATGAATAAGAAAAAAATCGTTTTTTTTAAGCTGATACGTATGCTGTTCTGTTCGAAAGATGCCTTTGCCTGACTCCACAAAGTGAAGCAGATAATAATCATAGATTTTCGGTCCCACAGCATGACCAGATTTGGTTTGGCTCTCTCCTGCAAAAAGCACATGCAGCGGGCTATTTTCATAAAACACCGGATTAGATGCGACAGCATAACTATATGAATACGCTTGCAAAATGGGGTCATCCTTCCTGCATTTGTGAATAGTTTAGTAGATGCGTTATACTTACATTGTACATATCCAAGTCACATTTATCCATAGCTTAAACACATGGATGCATTACATTGG
>NZ_JCAJRU010000103.1:0-16116 GCF_059447605.1 Paenibacillus sp. N119s
AGGTGAAATTCGGAAGCTTGTTGATCAATTTACAACTGGCAAAGCGACTTTTGATGGGGTTACTTTAACCTATGCGGACTATGCACCAGCAAAAGACAAAGTGAAAAACCCTTTGGTGATCTGGCTGCACGGGATGGGAGAGGGAGGTACAGATCCGACGATTCCAATTTCAGGTAATAAAGCAGCGAATTTTGCCTCTAAGGATATTCAATCTTATTTTGGCGGAGCTTATGTGTTGGCACCGCAGGCCCCAACCTACTGGATGGATGGTTTTACAGGCTTTGGTGACGGAACCTCAAAGTACGAGCAAGCCCTGATGTCCTTAATTAAGGACTACGTGGCCAAGAACAAAGACATTGATACAGACCGAATCTACATTGGCGGAGACTCTAACGGCGGATACATGACGATGCTGCTGATCCGTGATTATAAAGATTATTTTGCAGCAGCTGTGGTGGCGTGTGAAGCCTTGAAGGATAGCCTTATCACCGATGAACAAATTAACGAAATGAAGGATCTGCCGATCTGGTTTGTGGCTGCCAAAACCGATACCGTGGTTCCACCCAACGATTATATGATTCCGACCTACAACCGTTTAGTGAATGCCGGAGCAAAGGATGTCCATATGTCGTTATTTGATAACGTAGTGGATACTTCTGGTTTGTACAGGAAAAGTGACAAAACACCGTATGAATACAATGGCCACTGGTCCTGGATTTACGTGTATAACAACGAAGTATCGAAGGTGATTAACGGAAAGAAAACAACGATGATGCAATGGCTGGCCTCCAAAACATTAGACTGAAAAGTATAGAGAGGCCTCCTGCATATTTTATTGCTTAGCTGATCTTTATGTTTCTTGCCCTTTTACTTATTAACCTCAATCAGCCCATCTGGCTTTTCTCGATTAGAGAGTAACTCAGATACAGTGACGAAGGAATAACCTCTTTTCTTGAGCTCAGGGAGAATAATCTTCAGGGCTTCAACGGTTTGTGTACTATGATGTACAAAATCGTGCATGAGGACAATGTCGCCGTTACGGGCGTTGCGAAGCACCTTATTAGCAATACGATTTACGCCCGGCTTTCGCCAATCTAGGGTGTCCTGATGCCAGGACCATAAAATAATTTTCAGCCCCTTTTCCTTGGCTAGCTTGACGAGTGAATCGTTATAAGAGCCGCCTGGTGGTCTAAACAGATGGGTCCCCGCACCAGTTGCCTGAACGATACTCGCCTGACCTTGATCCAGTTCGGACAAGGCTTTGTTACGAGAGATATGCTGAAAGGATGAATGAAGGAAGGTATGATTGCCAATTTCGTGGCCTTCCTCTCGTTCCCGTTTTACAAGGTGCGGCAGCTTTTCTACACGGCTGCCTACAACAAAAAAGGTCGCTTTCGCATCATATTTTCGAAGTAAATCGAGAATGGCAGGTGTATTGCTAACGTCCGGTCCGTCATCGAATGTGAGAGCGATGAGCTTACGATGGGTAGGAACTTCCCATACAATGTCTCCCCGCTCCTCGTAATAGGCTCTTCCCTTTGCAGGAGCGGGAGAGGCGTATGAGGTGTTTTGTTCATTAGATAGAATGGGACAAGGACTGACCCACAGCAAAGAAACAGCGATTCCAGCACATAGCAAACGGTTATATTTCATCAGGGTTCTTCTCCGTTCTAATGTTTTCTCACATTAGCTTGCCTAGAAGAAGCGTTCACCATTCCTCATTTCTGAAAATGATCATTTCCAATCACCCAATAAATCACCCGAATATGATCTAGTATATCTTCAACAAGGTACAGATTTGCTGATTATGCTCCGTAGCAGGGCTAGCTTGCTTGTTGATAACATCCTGTGCCCATGTTAAGTTGTACATATCTTGGAAGTCGACGGGATAAGCCGCAAAAGCTGATTTGAGGTCATGGAGCTGCGACTCATTCCTGAACTTCGAACAGGAGATGAGATGGGATGACAACAGATGAAAAAGAGCTGCGAGCCATTAGTCTGACGTTAGAAGCTGGCGAACACATCCGATCTTGCATTAGGTGTACGTATGATTTGCAGCAAAACTCCGAGAAGATACCGCTTTGTGGAATGCTGGCAGTAACGTCTCAACGAATCATCTTTTATTCCTGCACTATGGATCATCCTTGGGTCAAGTTCATTAATTATCACCATATTTCGCTGGCTAAGCTGGAAAAGGATTTGTCGGATACTAGGGGGAACGTCCTGCTGATCCATCGGGGTGAGAATGAGGTATTCTGCCTCCTGCCCAATGGAGAGCGTATCGATCGTTTTGTAGCTGTACTAGAGCAGGAAGCAGGCATCTCCTGTGAGGACCAATAATTATGGAACACAAATAACTAAAACCTCCAACTTCGTAATGTGCCAACAGTAGGCTGCTTACGGATTTGGAGGTTTTTTGTCTTTTAGTTAGAAAGATTGAATGGATTAAGCGCTAGCTCAACAGGACTATAACCAACAAATTAAATAGCACCAGCGGCAGAATGACATTGTTGTAGGCATAGGAACGATAAGGGGTAGGAGTGCCTGGGGAAGGTGAATGATACTGCTGAGGGACTCTCAGATACAGATGATCCGCATCCATATGCACAATCGTTCCTTCATACACATGATGATCCATCGTTTGTACCCTGACTGTACGATTCATGTAGGGGCCCATTTGATGATGTATTTGATCGCGGACTTTCTTGATTTCTTGTTGAAATTCAGGTCTAGCCTGGTATAAAGTTTTCGGACTAACGGTGTTGTACGGCATTCGCCTCTGACCTCCATACTCATAATAATGATATATCGTATGCAGAAGCCTGTGCCCTTGTGCAGGTACCTAGTAAGATAGTTTTTACAAAGAGTCAAAATATTAACATTTTACTCCAGTCCGCTTGATGTTCCCTTTACACCAAAACGATACACTTACTGAGGTTGGTTTGAAAAGAAAGGGGCGTTCCGTTTTGGGTGAACTTAACAAATCTTTGGGACTGGGGACGAGGAGCCAGCAACGGACATCGTCTAAAGCTCGCATACGCACGGGTTCGCTAAAAATTCAAAGATTGCGTGAAAACGCGCTGGCGTATACCTTTTTGGCTCCATCGCTTATTTTGTTTGCTGTATTTATGTTTTACCCGATGATAAAGTCCGTATATCTCAGCTTGCATTCTACAGATCCTGCAGGAAATGTTGCAAATTATGTGGGGCTAGATAACTTTGCTATGCTGTTCAGTTCAGGTCAATTTCTGCAAGGGATTAAAGTCACGCTGCTTTTTGCGTTATTAACGGTACCTGTAGGTATTTTACTGGCGCTGGTACTCGCAGCACTTACACACAGTAAATTACGTGGAATGCGCATCTTTCAATTTGCATTTTCGTTGCCTATGGTATTGTCGGTAGGTTCATCAGCGGTCATTTGGAAATTTCTTTTCCATCCCACACTGGGGATGTTCAACTATGTGCTTTCCCTGTTACATATCAATCCGGTTCCGTGGTTGACCAGCCCGGACTGGGCGCTGTTCTCCGTAGCCATCATGACCATCTGGATGAATCTTGGCTTCAATTACATAATCTTATCGAGCGGACTTCAAGGGATTCCGGATGACATGTACGAAAGTGCCAAAATGGACGGAGCTGGACCGTTGATCACTTTCTGGCGTATCTCGATGCCACTGCTATCACCGACGATCTTTTTTGTGACCGTAGTTTCCATCATTGGTGCCTTCCAGTCTTTTGCTCAAATTAATATTTTGACCAAAGGTGGTCCCGTGAACAGTACGAATGTATTCGTATATTCCATTTATCAGGAAGCTTTCGTTAATTTCCGGTTCGGAACAGGAAGTGCGCAGGCCATTGTCTTGTTTGCCGTCATTTTGCTGCTTACGATGATTCAGTTTAAATGGGTGGAAAGAAAGGTGCATTATCAATGAAACAACACCTGAATTCAACATTACTGTATGTGCTGCTTACGATTGCAGCCGCTCTGATTTTGTATCCGGTGATTTATACATTTTTTATGGCGGTCATGTCACCAGAGGAAGCAAGTGCTTACCCACCAAGCTTTTTCCCGCATTCCTTTCATATGGCCAATTTCACTGAAGTGTTTGAAATCGTTCCGATTGCAGCTTTTATCGGCAATACCTTTCTCATTTCGGGTCTGACAATGATTGGACAACTGATTACAGCCAGCCTAGCGGCCTATGCCTTCGCCAAAATGGAATTCAAGGGGAAAAACTTCATTTTTAGCATGTTTGTCGCCACGATGATGATCCCTTGGGAAGTTACCATTATTCCCAACTATCTGACGGTACGAAGCTGGAACTGGCTTGATACATATCAAGGGTTGACGGTTCCTTTTCTGGCGACGGCATTCGGTACATTCCTGTTAAGGCAATTTTTTCTCCAGCTTCCCAAGGAACTGTTCGAGGCTGCTCGTATGGATGGGTGCGGACATATCCGATATTTCCTGTTTCATGTGCTCCCGTTATCGCGCCCTGCGCTCGGTACACTGGCTGTGTATTCATTTCTGAACATGTACAATTCATATCTCTGGCCTTTGCTGGTCACGAATAGCGAGAATATGCGTACTGTACAGATCGGTATATCCATGCTCGAATTTCAGGAATCGACTTCATGGAATCTCGTGTTTGCGGGTACGGCACTTGTCATTTTACCGTCTCTGCTCCTACTGATCTTTGGACTCAAACAGCTGGTGCGTGGAATGGCAGCAGGTGCGCTTAAAGGCTAATTATAGATGCAAAAGAACAGCAACACCTGCGCAAGCAGCCTATATACAAAGCTTTAACTCACAAGAGGTACGAACATTTCATTCAAGAATCATTTAATCAAAGGGAGAGAAGAGAGATTATGAGATTTTTTCGTTTGAAAAGTGCTTTGACCCTGCTTATTCTGACTGCTATGGTGGTTGCAGCAGGTTGTAGCAACAATACAGCGGCGGAGAAGCCGAGTAATGGTAATGATACGGGGACTGCAGCGGCTTCACCTATAAAGCTGACTTGGTGGCATTCAATGTCCGGCAACGGTGAAAAAGCAATCAAGCAGATTGCTGCTGACTTTAACGCTAGTCATAAGGACATTCAGGTAGAGCCAGTATATCAAGGCAAATACGATGATAGCTTGAATAAACTGAAAGCGTCACTGGGTTCTAATAGCGGACCGGACATCATTCAAGTATACGAAATCGGCAGTAAATTCATGATCGATTCCAAAATGATCACACCTGTGCAACAATTTATTAATGCAGATAAGTTCGATTTGTCACAGCTTGAACCGAATATTACACGATACTACACGATTGATGGTAAATTGAACGCCATGCCGTTCAATACGTCAAACCCGATTTTATATTACAACAAAGATGCCTTCAAAGCCGCAGGACTTGATCCAGCTAATCCTCCGAAAACGTATGATGAATTCGAAAAAGCCGCCAAAGCCTTGAGCAAGAATGGTAAATCCGGTGCATCTATTGCCATCTACGGCTGGTTTATGGAGCAATTGTTTGCCAATCAGAACGCGGACTATGTGAATAATGGCAACGGACGCGAGCAAGCAGCTACGGAATCTCTGCTGAATTCGGATGCTGGTGTAAAAACGCTGACATGGTGGAAGAAAATGATCGATGAAAAGGTCGTATCCAATCTGGGACGTAACTCGGACGACACGGCGAAAGCTTTTTCCGCAGGACAAATTGCGATGACACTGGATTCCACCGCTTCGCTGCGTAATATTGTGGAGCAGGTTGGCAATAAATTCGAAGTGGGCACAGGATTCCTGCCAAGAGCCAATGAAGCAAAAGAAGGCGGCGTGGTTGTAGGCGGCGCGAGCTTATACATCATGAACAACAAGCCTGAGGCCCAGCAAAAGGCAGCATGGGAGTTCATTAAATTCGTCGCTTCCCCAGCAGTACAGGCACAATGGAGTGTGAACACCGGGTACTTCCCGATTACGAAAGCAGCTTATGACGAGAAGGTACTCAAAGATAACATGGTAAAATATCCACAATTCAAGACAGCCGTTGACCAACTGCACGCATCAGCACAATCCACCGCTACACAAGGCGCAGTGATGGGTGTATTCCCAGAAGCGCGTCAAATCGTCGAAGGTGCGATCGAAGCTGTTCTGAGTGGCCAGCAGCAGCCAAAACAGGCCTTGGACCAAGCTGCACAAGAAATTACAGGCAAAATTGCGCAATACAATCAAACAGTGAAAAAATAGTTAGCCCTCCCCTAAAATCAGCTGATAATTCGTAAATGTGCCCCCTTATTAGCTGATTTTATGAAATAACGGATCGAATGAGTGACCCCCTCACTTATTCGATCCGTTTTTGCATTTTTATTTTAGAATAGTCGTTTAGACGAAGTGTCTAAAATGGTCAATTTTACACATTTCCTATTGCTGGATAACTGAATATGGGCTTATAATAAATACATAATTTTTGTACTGGACGGTCAGTTCAAAAAAGGAGGAAGCATGAAACAGCAAACAAAGGAAATTATTTTTAACGGCGCACTCAAAGCTTTTTCCGAACGAGGTTTTAACGAAACAAATATGGAGGAGATCGCTAAGGTATGTGGCATAGCCAAAGGAACCCTATACTACAATTTTAAAAACAAGCAAGAATTGTATATTTACATTTTGAAGATGGGGATGGAGCGTTTTGTCCACGATATCCATGAAGCGATGGCTCAGATTCCTATGGATCAGGTGGAAGTCAGGGTTCGCAAGCTGATCCAGGTACATATTGAGTTTATCGGGAGAGAGCCGGACTTTTGTCGTCTATTGGTCAGTAAGGGATGGGTCTCACAGGAACAGCATTTTAATATTAGGCAGGTGCTGTCAGACTATTTTGATTTTATGGAGGCAGAGATTGATTCCGGCAAGTCCTATGGGAAAATTTCAAGTAAGCTGGATGCAAAAACGACTGCAAATTGTTTATTCGGCATTTACATTTTTACTCCAATGCGGTCGATGGTATGGGGCGAAACGATGAATCCACAGGAAGTTCGCGAAAGTATCGAGGTATTTGTATGTAACGCGCTGGGGATGCAACATTAAATAGACAGGTGGAGTGATGAGAACATGAAAGCTAAAAAATATGCGATTTACATCGTACTTATTGTTTTAATTGCTGTAGGAATCTATGCTTTGACTGCATTCCCACGAGGGAGCGCCAGCTTATCTGCAGATGAGTCTTCTTCTATCCCTACGGCTTATGTAGAATCGGATACGCTCAACGCCAGTTTTAAGATGGCAGGACGTATTGATCAGATGCTGGTGAAAGAGGGCGACAAGGTAAAAAAAGGGCAGGTGATCGCCCATTTGGAAAGCCGTGAGCTGGAAGATAAGGTGAAGCAAGCACAGGCTGCATTGCTGGCAGCCAAAAGCAATGTGTCCAAAGCGAAAGCCAGCGTATTGCAGGCTCAAGCAGGAGTAGGTCAGGCACAGGCTACTGTGAGTGCCGCTCAGGCCAAGAAGAGCCAGGGGGCGACAGCAGTCACTGTGACCGCTGAGGCTTCCTCCAGCCAGATTGAACAGGCCATAGCAGCTTCTAACGCCGCCAAAGCAAAACTGGATGCCCTCAAGAGCGGGGCAAGACCGCAGGAGCTTGAGCAATTGCAAGCATCTGTGAAGGTGGCCAAGGAAACGCTAGACCTGACTGTTAAAAATCTGGAGCGTGCCAAAAAGCTTCAAGAAGCAGGTGCTGCAACCCAGGCATCATTGGATCAAGCGACATTGGAACATCAACAGGCAGTGGCCAAGTATAATGCAGAGTCGCAAAAATTGGATATGGCACGCGAGGGAAGCCGTAAGGAGGAAATTACAGCGGCTGAAGCCCAATACCGTCAAGCCTTGGCTGCCGTGAAGGAAGCACAGGCAGGAGCAGGCAAGGTTGCAGTGCAGCAGGAAGATGTCAAAGCTGCTCAGGCTTCGGTAGAGCAAGCGCAGTCCGCTGTGAAGGCGGCGCAATCGACGGTAGAACAGGCACAATCTGCGGTTGAAGGTGCCAATGCACAGGTAGCCCAAGCGCAAGCTGCACTACAGGAAGCTCAGACCTATTTGAGCTATACTACGCTGCGTGCACCTGAGGATGGGATCGTCAAATCCAAGTCGCTTAGCTTGGGTGAGATGGCTAGCGCAGGATTCCCGGTCTATACCATTGAAACATCCACACAGCGTTGGGCTAAATTCTATGTACCGGAAACATCTCTGCACGGCCTTCAAGCAGGGGATACAGTCCAAGTTAAATTACTGTCAGGTGGCAAGGAGCTGAAAGGCAAAGTCATTCTGTTAGAATCGGCTGCGGACTTTGCTATTCAAAAACCGAGCCAAAGCTCAGGTGACAAGGATGTCCGTTCCTTTGGCGTGAAGGTAGCATTGCCGGATCTTGCTGCTTCGGTTCCAACAGGCTCCACGGTTCTGTTTACAGGCAAAGGGGCGCAGTAATATGCAGGATTCACAGGAAAGACTTCGTATCCGCGATGTGTTTCGCGAGGAATGGCTGAGTATCTTCCGCGATCGCCGCTTTATGGCTATTCTGCTGATTACGCCAATAGTGTATACGATACTGTTCGGCTTCCTGTATTCGCATCAGCGGATTACCGAGATGCCTGTCACTGTGTATGATGGCGATAATTCGCAGCTTAGTCGCCAAATTATTCAGGCGTTCGATGCGACCGATTCATTTGCCGTTACACGGCAAGTGACCAATCAGGATGATGTAGTTCGCCAGGTGGAGACTGGGGAAGCTAAGGTCGGAATTGTCATTCCCGACAATTTTACCACTCGGCTTAAGCATGGAGAAAATCCACCTGTGCTTACGCTGATTGACGGCAGTAATATGATGTATTCCAATAGTGCCAGTCGAATAGCCAATCAGGTCATTAGTAGCGTGAGTGCCGGAGTATCGCTCAATTCCATGAAGCAAAAGGGGATGAACGCCGAACAGGCCGCCTCGACGCTGACTACCATCCCGTTCCGCTCCAGGGTGCTATTTAATCCGGTATATGATTATAAACTATTTATGCCGTTGGGGGTTATTTCTGCGGCTCTCCAGCAGTGTTTGCTGCTTGGTATTGCGTTGTCCTGCACGCGTGATAAGGAAGCAGGGACTTGGGGAAGATTTGGCGCATGGAAAAACACCCCTTGGCGCTTGGCCATTGCCAAGCTGGCACCCTATTATGCGGCAGGGGCTTTTAATGTGCTGACTGTATTCAGTATCAGCGCCCTATGCTTCGATATTCCGTTTAGGGGACAGGTACTGCCATTGATTTTGGTGTCGCTCGTCTTTAACTTTGCCTTGTGCGGATTAGGGTTCCTGTTCAGTCTTTTTTCCAAGACCAGGGTGGACGCAACTCAAACTCTGATGCTCATTGCTGTTCCTTCCTTTATGCTGTCAGGCTATACATGGCCATTGGAAGCAATGCCCGGCTTCTTGCGGGGGCTTGCTGAAATATTGCCGCTGACGTATTATCTGGATGCTGTACGGAACATTACGCTCAAGGGACTGGATATCACATACATCTTTAAAGATATGATCGCTCTAGGTGTCATTGGTTGTGTGAGTCTACTGGTGGCCTTCGTGATCTATCCGTTATTCTTTAGACAGCATCAAACGACAGCGCAGCAAGCCGAAATGCCTGTACAAAAAGGGTTCACACTTAAAGGCTGAGAGCAATTTTAAATATGGATATTCAAAAGGCAGATCGGGAGTAGTCCTGATCTGCCTTTTATTTATTAGTATGGTATAAATAGCGAAAGAAGCCGGAGCCGTTTAGGCTCCGTTATCCTGCAAATCAGTAATGGATTTAACGTTCATATAAGCTGGAACAACCAACCCGGTTTTAACACCAGTCATATTCGCACCCAGATCGTCGAGCTTATCTTTGTATTTAGCCCAGTAATCCGCATGTGTTAACGGCAGCCATGCAGCTGGGGAGGCGTCTACATCACCACTAGCGACACCCGTCCACATAGGACCTGCTTCAACTTGCAGTGCGGTTACTTTGTAACCCAGTTTGTTTTCCATTATATATTTCAGCAAATTAGTACTTGCAATTTCCGAATCCCAAGCTACATAGCTTAGCTTAAAGGTGTCACCGTTGACAGGTTGCAGACCCTGAGTCCATTCCTGTACCTTGTCGGCATGTTTCTCTGCCCAATCTTTGGCAGCTTGTTCTGGACTGGTTCCGGCCTGGATGGCAACCATCATTTCACCCATATCTTCGGACGTCCATTTGAAACGTTTTAGAAACTCATATGCAATGGGAGCATCCTGCTGCAATCCTTTGCGGGCAATCGTATGGATACCCTCAGCTTCACCATAAGACTTCTTAGGGTCTTCCAAATATTTGAGGTCATACTTGTTAAACATCCAGTGAGGAGTCCAGCCTGTAACAATGATCGGTTTTTTCGCCTTGATGGCTTTGTCCAGCGTGGCCGTCATGGCTGCACCGGAACCCTCGACTAGCTTCCAATCAGACAAGTTGTAGTCTTGAATGGCTTTAGCCGTTGACTTCATAATGCCAGCCCCGGGATCAATACCGATAATTTTATAACCAACCTCTGCGCCAACCGTATTGGCAGGTGCACTGCCTTTGCCAGCAGCGGAATGATCTGTTCCAACAAAGTATTGAGATGCGCCAGCGATCAAAATGACTGCTGTAACTGCTGAGGTGATCCATACTTTTTGCTTGCTGGATACACGACTTTTGCCTTTCTTCGTCGGCTTAAACAGGTTTTGCGTAAAGCGGTCAAGCACAATAGCCAGAACGACGACAGCCAAGCCAGCTTCAAAACCTTTACCGATTTGTAGCTGAGTTACAGCACGATACACAACTGCACCGATACCTTCCGCACCGATCATGGAGGCAATAACAACCATGGACAGTGACAGCATAATCGTCTGATTAATACCAGCCATCAAGGTAGGCAATGCCAGTGGCAGCTGCACTTTAAACAGCTTTTGCGCCGATGTCGAACCGAAGGCATCAGAGGCTTCAATCAGCTCATCCGATACTTGCATAATCCCCAAGTTAGTCATACGAATGGTTGGGGGGATCGCAAAGATAACGGAGGCGATCACACCCGGTACAACACCCAGGCTGAAAAAGGTAACCGCCGGGAGCAAGTACACGAATGCAGGCATCGTCTGCATAAAATCAAGTAAAGGCGTGATAAAACGTGATGCTGATTTACTGTATGCACACCAGATCCCGATAGGAATACCGATAACAATGGATACGAGCGCGGATGTAATGACCAGTCCGAGCGTATTCATCGTTTCACCCCAATAGCCGAGATTATCAATCAGCAGGAAGCCGATGACAGTGAACAGTGTAAGCTGTACCCGCCCGATCATAAAGGCGATAATCCCGATGATCACGATGAACACCAAAGGATGTGGAAGCATGAACAAGCCAGAGAAGAAGCCTACTACGGCTTCAATAACCATAGAAATCACATTAAACAATCCAGCCAGATGAATACCCATCCAGTCTACTATGGATTGAATCCACTCAGCGATTGGCAGTTTCGGTATCATGGGCATTCACCTCCTTTGTAGTAGGTACATCTCCACTTAGTGCACCCAGTAAAGCTCCACGGACGATAACGCCCAGCAACTTCTGCTTGTCATCGACGACAGCCACCGGTACCTTCGACGAGCTTGTAATTTCAAACAGATCATTAATGACCGTTTCAGCAGTCACCTGCGGGCCGTCCGTGATCAAAATATCTTCAATCTTCAAATTGTTGCGCAGTGCATGAACAGCATCCTCGGCATTAATAACACCCAGAAGCCTTTTGGTGCGGTCAATGACGAAGAGATTGGAAATTCCACGCTCCCGCATCAATTCCAGGGCTACACGCGGACCACGGTCCATCGTGATGGTTTCTGGACGAAGCATGACATGAGCAGCCGTCAAAACCTTGGACAGATCCACATCCTCGACGAAGCGGGCTACATAAGAGTTAGCTGGTTGGATCATAATTTCTTCCGGTGTACCAATTTGTACGACCACTCCGTCCCGCATCAAGGCAATCCGGTCACCAATTCGCAGCGCTTCATCCAGATCATGGGTGATAAAGACAATCGTTTTTTTCATTTTATCTTGGAGCTCCAGCAGCTCATCTTGCATGTCACGACGAATGAGAGGGTCCAATGCGCTGAATGCTTCATCCATCAGGAGAACTTCAGGGTCATTCGCCAGTGCCCGTGCCAGACCGACACGCTGCTGCATACCGCCACTCAACTCATCGGGCATTTTATCGCCCCAGTTTTTAAGACCAACCAGTTCCAATGCTTGTTGTGCCTTTTCCTGGCGTTGTGCTTTATCTACCTTTTGAATTTCAAGACCATATTCTACATTTTCCAATACAGTCCGGTGTGGGAACAGGGCGAACTTTTGAAAAACCATGCTGATGGTTTTACGACGAACTTCGCGGAGCTGTTCTTTGTTCATCTTACGAAGATCTTTGCCGTGGACCAGAATCTCACCGGAGGTAGGCTCAATCAAGCGATTTAGCATTCGCACCAAAGTGGACTTGCCGCTACCTGATAACCCCATAATTACGAAAATTTCACCTTGCTTAATTTCCATGTTGGCCCGATTCACACCAACAGTAATCTGTTTTTCTTTGGCCAGCTTTTCTTTGCCCCAGCCTTGCTCCAGGAGCGGAACACCTTGCTCTGCGTGAGGACCAAAGAGTTTGCTGACATTTTTGACTTCCAAAATCGTCATACATACACCTCTTCTTTCTATACTTTGCTTGGTATTAACCCCATATTGCATGATGGATTGAGTATAAAAATCATAATTCTGTACATCCTGAACGGTTAATGACAAAAATAATTGTAACAGAAGCATTGCTTACATTTCAAATAAAAAAACTGTTCATAAAGTACGTACAGAAAAAACTGTACAAACTTTCCTTCAATATGCTCCCTCGTTCTTTAGAATGCTCAAACATTCGAAACTTTACAACCGATAGTGCTTTTTTTAAAATAGACAATGAAATATGACCCTAAGAAAAAGATCTATGTATATCCATAATTTTAAAAGTTTACTATCATTAGCAATTTTGCGAATTATGATTTTGAACGATCATGCTGTTGTAATATAGACAGAAGCTTTGCTTTTGAAACATTTCATTGATTATTGAAAGATTTCATATATTGCGTCAAAGCTAATCCTTAACGGGTAAGTCGTTCATACTAGGTTGTGCAAAATGCTCTAAAATTAGGAGGTTGCAAGCATGAGCTTGTACCAGTTAGGTGATGAGCAGCAGGCTTCGCTGCAAAAAATTCGCAAACGTGTCATAGAAGCTATAGGTAAAAACATGGACCTATATGGAATCACTCTGTCTGCGGGACATTTGTACGGTTTGCTTTTTTTTGCGGATAAACCGATGACGCTGGACGAGATGGGCCGTGAAATGGAAATGAGCAAAACGAGCATGAGTACAGGAGTTCGAACGTTGTTGGACCTGAAAATGGTGAACAAGGTATGGAGCAAAGGCTCACGCAAGGATTTGTATGAGGTCGAGTATGACTGGTATCAAACATTTACTGACTTCTTCGCTATTAAATGGAGAAAAGCAGTAGAAACAAATTTATTGGTACTTCGCAAAGCCATCGATGAACTGGACAAATTGATGGCGCAGGGTGAGGAATACGAGGAATTCAAGGCGATTCTTCAGCAAGACCGTTTGAAAATGAAGCAGGCTGTTGCTTATTACAAGTGGCTGGACCGATTGATAGACTCGATGGAAAGCGAAGAAATTTACAAGCTGATTCCGAAAGAAGAGGTTCGGGATTAATCACGAACCGACTGACCTGTCTACAAAATGCCGGAGCGCAAAAGCGCTTCCGGTATTTTTTGGTTTGGCCCTGCGCAGAGGGTATAATAGAGATATGTAAAGAGTGATATTCTACCGTTCTGTTGAACATATGAGATAAAGGAGGGTTCATGATGGAAAGTATTATAGTACATACTCGTTTAGGTCAATTACGTGGGGAAACGAGGAATGGGTATCATGTATGGAGAGGTATTCCATATGCACAGCCTCCTGTTGGCAAACTACGCTTTCACAGACCGCAGCCGTTGGAACCTTGGGAGGGTGTACGGGATGCGACGAGTTTCGGACCTATCTGTCCGCAACCCATGCCCTCCGCTGAAAGTATGACCGGAAATCTGGTGGAACCGCCAGAGCAGTCCGAGGATTGTTTGTACCTGAACATTTGGACACCTGCTTCAAAGGCTACTGAGAAGGGACGCCCAGTGATGGTATGGATCCATGGCGGTGCCTTTGTCACTGGATCTGGGATCATCCCTTTATATGACGGGGAGCGCATGGCGAAGAATGGCGATGTGGTTGTAGTTACGATTAATTATCGGTTAGGGCCGTTAGGATTTTTGCATTTAACTCCAAAGGGAAATGGGCTGACCTCAAATGCCGGCTTGCTGGATCAAATCGCTGCGCTGGAATGGGTTAGGGATCATATCTCTGCCTTTGGCGGCAATCCGAATGAAGTAACGGTATTCGGTGAATCGGCAGGTGCGATGAGCATTGCCGCTTTATTGGCGATGCCGGCCGCAGAGGGACTGTTCCAGCGTGCAATTTTGCAGAGCGGGGCATCACAGGTGTTGCCAACTGCACAAGCCGAGCAAGTGGCGGCTGTGTATTTGCAGCAACTGGGTGTGGACACCCAGCATCCTGAACGATTGTTTACGCTGCCAACGGATGCACTGATGCTCGCTATGGCGAAAACGCATGAAGTCATCGGACCAGGGATGGCGATGATTTATCAACCCGTTGTAGATGGAGTCACCTTGCCGGATGTCCCACTGTCGGCAATTGCCCAAGGCTCTGCCAAACAGGTATCCGTTATGATTGGAACGAACTTGCATGAGGGGGATTATTTCATCCGTAAAGAATCCCATCTTATGAACAGGTCAACAGCATGTCAGGCATTGGAAATGATGACAGGCATGTCTGACATTGGCGACCTGATTGAAGCATTTCCAGTTACGATTAAGGGACAGGCACAAATGCTGACCGATTTCATTTTCTGGCGTCCTGCGTTGGCTCTTGCCGCTGCACAGTCGGAGTATGCCTCGGTATGGATGTATCGTTTTGATTGGACACTGCCGGGACATCCAACTTTCGGACAAGCGGTTCACGGTGCAGAGATTGCTTTTGTTTTCGACAATCTGGAGCTGCTGGGCAAGCTTGGATTAGAGATTCAGCCTTCGATGCAGAAGCTCGCTCATCATATGCAGCAGGCGTGGGTTGCTTTTGCACGTGCTGGGGAGCCCATGCTGCCTGAGAGGGTATGGCCGGAATATAACAGGCAACAGCGAGCTACAGCTATTTTTCATCAGGATATTATGGTGGAACATGATCCGGGAGGGGATAGACGCCGCCAGCTAACAGGGCAGATGAGCATATAGGTAAATACGAGACATGGTCCAAATGATTAACGAAAAAGCCTTCACCCGTATTTTGTATACGGATGAAGGCTTTTGTTAGTAAACAGATACGGCGCTAATTATGCTTGTTTGCATGTAATTGAAATCTTACAGTGTAGAGGTTAAATCTTGAATCGCTTAACAAGCTCTTGTAGATCCTGAGCCATTTTGGACAACTCCTGTGAGGAAGATGCGATCTCCTCCATGGCTGCCATTTGCTCCTGAGCGGCAGCGGAGGTTGTCTGAGAACTGTCGGCCGAATTGCGGGAGAGGCTTGCCAAATGGGTAACAGTGGCGGAAACCTCCTCCGTGCTGGCTGAGATTTGTTCAGCAGCAGCGGATACGCTTTGAATTTGTTCCACGATATGAGAAGTAGAGCGTTCAATATTCGCAAATGCACCTTCTGCGTCCTGACTAATTCGCAATCCCTCACCTACCTGATTACGAACATTACCGTTCATCGTGGCGGTAGAGCGTTGAATCAAGTCGAGCATCTGCGTAATAATCTGACTGATCGAATCGGCGCTTTCCTTGGACTGTTCCGACAGCTTGCGTACCTCTATAGCGACTACTGCAAATCCACGCCCAGCTTCGCCAGCTCTAGAGGC
Source organism: Paenibacillus sp. N119s (assembly GCF_059447605.1). NCBI lineage: Bacteria > Bacillati > Bacillota > Bacilli > Caryophanales > Paenibacillaceae > Paenibacillus > Paenibacillus sp. N119s. The sequence continues at coordinate 16,100 of NZ_JCAJRU010000103.1, forward strand.
TTCAATAGATGCGTTTA
>NZ_JCAJRU010000104.1:0-16045 GCF_059447605.1 Paenibacillus sp. N119s
ACTACTAAGCTACAACAACGGAGAAGAAGCATTCCGTATCCCGGTCAATCCGCCAGAAATGAGCATCAAAGAGGCTGGAGATGGTTCCACATTTAAAATCGTGGATGGGGGCGAGATCAACGCGATTCAGTCACGGAAACTTACGGAGATATCCTTCGATAGCTTTTTCCCTGGACAGGCGTACCCATTCGTCAACACCGATGAATTAAGGCCAATACCTGAATATATTGCTCTAATAGACAAGTGGATGGATGCCAAACGGCCCATCCGCTTTATTTATTCTGCGATCAGTTTTGATCTAGGCGCGCAGAAGAGTCCGCAGGAAATCGCTATTAACATGCCGGTGACCATCGAAGAGTTTGAATGGAAGCCGGTTGCTGGCACATCGGATATTGAATACACAATATCATTCAAAAAGTACGTGTTTTACAATGCGGTGCAGGCCAAGGTTAAGCAAACCACAAACAAGGCAGGCGCAAAAAAGACCACGACCACAAAGGCGAAGGCTAAGCGGCCTAATGAGAAGGTTAAACCCAAGTCGGTCAAGGTCAAGGCAGGCGATACGCTTTGGATTATCGCTAAGAAAAACCTGGGTGACGGGTCCCGTTACAAAGAGATACAAACGCTCAATAAAATCACGAATGCACAGGCCAAACGGCTAAAGGTCGGGCAAGTGCTAAGACTGCCGGGGTGATGGCATGGATATATTCATAGACAATCGCGATGGTAACGTGTGGCAAGTGTCCGGGGAGTCGATGGCCGGGAAAGAAAATGCGGCCGGGCTGGTTTCTGAGCTCACATGGAAGACTGAACGCACCGGGAGCCCAGGTAGTGTGGATATCACGCTAGTCCGTGACGGAATCTACCAAAACAAAAAGTTCAAGGTGCAAAACGGCGATATCGTCCGCATAACAAAAGGCAAGTACAAGATATTTTATGGCTATGTGTTTTCGGTGGAGCAGTCGGAAAAGTCTGATATGAAGATTACAGCTTATGATCAGATCCGTTATTTGAATGCGAACGACACATATGTTTTCAAAAACCTGACTGCTGGGGCGGTTATCAAGCGGATTGCAGAGGATTTTAAGCTGAAAACCGGGATGATAGCCGACACGGGATACAAAATACCAGCTATGGTTGAGGATAACCAAAAGCTATTAGACATCATCTACAAGGCCATAGACCAAACACTAATGTCTACCGGATCAATCTATGTATTTTACGACGATTTCGGCGCTCTGGCCCTCAAACGTGCCGCTGACATGCTTGTATCTGTATCGGTGGGCGATGGCAGTCTAATGACCGGATACGCGCTTAAACGGTCCATAGACAGCGAGACCTACAACTATGTAAAGCTGGTGCAGGACAATAAAGAATCAGGCAAGCGCGATGCCTACGTTTACCAGGATAGCAACAATATCAAAAAGTGGGGTAAGCTCCAGCTGTACGACAAGGTAGACGAAAAAATGAACGCAGCACAGATTAAGCAAAAGGCGCAAAACTTGCTCACCTTACACAATAGGGAAAGCAAAAGCCTGAGTATAGATGCTATGGGGGATTTAAGTATCCGTGCTGGCTGCTATGTTCCTATATTCATCGACGATCTGAAAGTAAGCCAAGTTTACTTGGTAGATTCATGCACACATAAATTTTCGGGTTTAGAACATACCATGTCACTCGAATTGAAGGTGATTTAATTGATTAAACAGTTACGACAAATAGCTTTAAACAGCGTGGAGGCATCCAAGCCGTCCACAGGGATGGTAGGGCAAGTAACTGGCATCGCGCCGCTTGAAATCACAGTGGATCAACGTTTGGTACTGGATGAAGATTTCTTGCTTATCACGGAACGAGTAACCCGTTACGAGGTTAGCCTAACACACAGTCACGTGTATAAAGACGAAACTCCGACAGAAACGGCAACCAAGACCACTCAAACCGCGCTACCGGATGTGCTGGTTATCCGAGAAGGGCTCAAGATCGGTGACGCTGTGCTTTTACAACGCATGCAAGGCGGACAGCAATTTGCCGTTATAGATAAGTTGGTGAAACCATGATTCCAGAGGGCGGCAGCATCGTTGATGAAGAGATTGAGGAAGAAGAAATGCCCACCAAGACATATGCCTTGGACTTCACGAATGGACGCGCACGCGGCATTGTGGACGGTCTGGAGGCTATGCGGCAAGTGGTGTACAAGATACTCCAGACATTACGTTATGAAAATCTCATATATTCCGATGATTACGGAGCTGAGATAGACCGGCTGCAAGGGCAGAGCCGGTTATTTGTGCAGACTGAGCTTAAGCGATTAGTGCGTGAGGCTTTGCTGGCGGATGACCGGATTACAGATGTGAGGGATTTTCAATTTACCTTTACAGGATCGGACGTACTGGCAGAATTCGAAGTCGTGACTATGCAAGGTAATTTCAGGAACGAAACGGGGGTGAACGGCATTGTATGAGGCTCAAACTTTTGAAACCATCTTAGAGCGCATGCTAGCCCGTATACCGGACAGTATGGATAAACGGGAGGGCAGTGTTATATATGATGCGTTGGCCCCAGCTGCTTCGGAATTAGCGCAAATGTATGTGGAATTGGATACGAATATAAGCCTGATATTCCCGAACGCCGAAAACGAGGAATATTTAGACTCGGCCGTGGCATGGTCCGGTATAACTCGTAAAGAAGCGACCAAAGCACATTGGCGAGGAAAGTTTTACGACAGCCAAGGGGTTCTCATGGATGTGCCTATCGGCAGCCGCTACAGCATTGAGGATCTAAACTATGTCGTACTCAGTAAATTGGGTGTCGGCCAGTTTGTAGTGGAATGCGAAACGGCTGGCGTAATAGGCAATCAATTTTCGGGTTCACTGTTGCCGATTGACTTTATTAACGGGTTAGCTAAAGCGGAATTGGTGGATCTTCTTGTTTCCGGCGAGGATACAGAAACGGGCCCAGCTCTATTTGATCGGTACCAAGATAAAGTCACCAAACCGATCACCAGCGCAAACAAGAATCAATATGTCGTGTGGGCACGGGAAGTAAGTGGCGTAGGGGATGCAAAGGTATTCCCGCTCTGGAATGGGAACGCCACAGTTAAGGTTGTTATTCTTAACAATGACAAACGAACACCTTCACCTGCTGTTGTACAGGCTGTGCAGATGCATATAGACCCTACTCAGGATGGACACGGTGAAGGCGCTGCGCCTATTGGTCCGGTTGTCACAGTTGTGGGCGCCGGAGAGGTGCCTATTAACGTCAGCGTGCGGGTACAACTGGCGCGAGATGCCACGACGGATGATGTAAAAGAGCAATTGGAAGCCAGCATTTCAAAGTATCTCGAAGGTTTGGCCTTTAACGATACCGACACACTGGTACGAATTACTCGGATAGCAAACTTTATCTTGGACGTGCCGCCTGTTATCGACTACTTTGATTTAACCATTAACGGAGTGACCAGCAATATTCAGGTTCCACTAGATTCGGTTGCTGTGCTTGGGACGGTGGATGTACATGTCTAAAAAACTAATGTCATACTTGCCGGACTATTATGAGGAAATTCAAGAATTCGTAGAAATAATGCAGTCGGAAGATATTGAGTTTGATAATTTGGATGCTGCAATAGTGGATACATTCCGTCAGTTTCACCCGGAAACGGCTACCTGGGGCATTAAGTATTGGGAGAAGGACCTTAAAATAATCTCCATGCCCTCTAAGCCAATTGAGCAACGCCGTAGTGTGGTTATCTCTAAGATGCGCGGGAGCGGCAAGGTGTCTGCGAGCATGATCAAAAATGTGGCAGATAGCTATGATCGCGGCGAGGTTGATGTTACTGTTTTTCCGTCTGAATACTATTTTGTGATCAGGTTTATCGGGACACTAGGATTGCCGCCAAATCTCCAAGACTTAAAAGATGCTATAGAAGAGATCAAACCGGCACACTTAGAAGTGCGGTATCAGTTCAGGTACCTTGTTATACGTGAGATACACCACGTGATGAGGATCAGTGAAATTAATAACACTCAATTAAACAAATTTGCAGGAGGTGTACCGATTGGCTAGTAATACACCTAAGCTAGGCTTATACATGAAGGACCCGGTAGCAGACGGTAATGATTTTTTCGACGTTGAAACAATGATGAATGACAACTGGGAGAAGATAGACGGTTTTGCTGGTGGTATGGATGAGGTTAAAGAACGCCTTAATACTATAGCCCGTCAGGACGTAACGCTACAGTCAGGCGTACAGATCATCAACGCTGCCAAGTCAGCGCCATTTTCTCTGTCCGGTATATCCGGACGTATGTTGGTGAATCTATTAGGCCGGATGGGAAATTGCGAAAGCGTGGGGCTGTGGTCGTCTAATACGACTATAGCAGTTGATACAGCTAATAAAACCAGCGGGACCAGCTCGTTTAAACTTACGCTCGGCTCTGTGCCAGCCACAGCTTCAGCAAGCTTTTTGACTACGCCGGGGAAAAAGTATATAGCTGTGGGCGATGTTAAAAACGGCAATACCAGCAAGGTAGCGATATCTATCAATGGTATTGCCGGGGCCAGCGGAAACGAAGTAACATCGGCTTCAGCTTTTGCACCATCTGTTGTGCGGTTCGCGGCTACAGACTTTTTCCACATCGTCACGATTACAGGCACGGGCAGCAGCGGAAGTACTTTTAATATGGACAGTGTACGTGTCTATGAGATTAGCGAGGCAGACTATGCAGCAGCGGCGAGCTATACACCAGCTCAAGCGGCTGCTAAGTGGCCTTACGTGGACAGTGTAATGCCTGTACGTAATCCTTATGCAATCCGCTGGACAGATACAAACAAGACTGATATCGCTTCCATGCTGGCATTACAAACTGACCTTTACGCCGATCCGATTACAGGAGCTAACGCCGATACGGTGTTCCAACGTGACGGTCAATACTTCAAAAGCAAGAACTGGCAAGGCCTGACGCTGGATGGTTCGTTACCGTGGGTTTATTACGAAACAGCGACAGGCTATAAGGTTGTACGGCTAACCATCACAAACGGACTTTCCGACAGAGAGCGGGTATCGAAATATGACGGAAAACTCATTCAGCATGCTTTCCCGGTTAGCGCTGCTGACCAATCATACCTGAGTGCTGCCTCTAATGCTCTCGGGCTCTCAATCCCTGTTGCAGACAGCGGATGGGCAGACGGGTACACGCCAACGGTAGACGATATCAAGGCTTATTTTTACGGTTATAAAGCATATGACGCTAATACATTCTTTCCCGCAGACGCTCAAGTAGCTACTACGGCAACTTGGAACGGTACAGGCACCAAGTATTGGGTCCAGCGTGTTGGGGCGGCTAATTACACGCAAACCGTTCCGCAGGCATCCTATGCAGGGTACACGCCGTACCAACTCGTATATCAACTTGCAACGCCTACCGTGGAGCCTATCATAAGCGAGGGGCAGCTCGCCTTTGTTGAGGGAGACAATCAGGTTGAAGTAGGTACAGGGATTGTAGTACGGGAAGCCGCTAAGCCTCAAATTAACGGTCAGTATTATATAAATGGTGGAACTACAATACCTTCCGCGCTTAAAAATAGAGTCAGCGAATTTATACGCATCTACCGAAATGGTAAGCAGGACGTTGCATGGGAAATTGTCGCGCACAGTATACCAGCAAACCAAGTATTGTACGGCCCTAAACAAGCGCGCATAGATGCGTCTTTATATGACCAGTCAGCATCCTACAGCGTCACGTACCTAATGCTGGACAAATCGCCTGTCGCTGCATTTGTTGGTTCCTACGCAGCCAACGAAAAGACGCTGCTTGCGGACTTGGTAGATAGTGTACAGCAAACTAGTACACGTCTGTCTGTGGTAGAGAACAAGAAGGCTGATAAAGACAGTCCTGCTTGGATTACACCTACTACACTCCTCAATGGTTGGGTTAGTATGGGTGTGCTGGGCTACCGTAAAATTGACAATAAAGTACAAGTTAAGGCCCGGATTAAAAGCGGTGTAATAGGACAGCCGTTTATGGTTCTGCCAGAAGGGTATAGACCACTTGTGGGTCAGGTTCGACCCGTACATTCTTATACGACTACAGACGTATTTGCTGCCGTTTTAATCAATGCTGACGGTAAATTTATCGTATCCGGCGGGAGTAACAATGAGGTGAATATCTACTTAGAGTTCACATTGGACTAAGGGAGGGGAATGTATGAAATCAGCGGCTAAAGTAAATAAAGACGGCCTCTATTTAGAGGAAACGCTAGTGGACGATGCCTTTTCAGGTGTCGTCCCTTTTTATGCCCAAACGGATAGCTCTGATCAGGGCGCGGATACTGAGCCAATAACACCCGAGATTGCCGGGTACATTGTCGGCGTACCACTTACAATAACGGGCCTGTACAAGCCTAAATTTAATTTTGACGTATGGCGAGCTTATGAGAGTGCCGTATACGAGGCACAAGAGGCGTATATAGGGGCGTTAAACGACTGGCAGGCTAAGGGCAGGGAGGCAGATGAACAACCTGTATATGTTGCTCCTAAGCAGCCGGATAAGTTATGGACAGAGGGACTTACATCGGAAGAAATCGCAGAGATAACCAAACAGCCAGAACCGCAGCCAAAGCTTCGTGAAGAGCTTACAAATACACAGATTGCAATGGCGGATATGTACGAGCAAATGCTTGCTATGCAGGCGGAACTTAAAGCTCTTAAAGAGGGGAGGTGATTAACGTGGCAGCCATATATGGATCTCTAATCATGAAAGGCATAAAGACGTTTGCTCAGGTGCCAGATATACAAAAGGAACCGGTTAGAGCATATCTAGCAAGTTGGGGATTAGACGTGGATGGCACACCATTAGAAAAACAGGAAGAGTAAGACAGGAAAATTTTCCTGAGCAAAATAGATAGAGACGGGGGAAAGGGTATGCCGGAAGGAGACGTGATGGCAATTGAACAGTTGCACACGAAAACAGAAGAGTTAACAGCTCAGCTACAAGGTTTGAGCGCGGAGTTTGCGAGGCTTTCCGCACAAACATTGTCGGATGAAGCACGTTTTAAACTGATCGAACAAACAGCGGGGCGCCATGATGAAGAGATTCGCCAGCTCAAGGATTCGACTAGAATGATGCAATTGCAATTCGATCAAGTTATGACCAAAATTGATACGCTGGAAATGAAACTGTTTAGCTGGCTCCAACAAACTCAGCAGGACAGCGTTAAAGAGCGAACCACGAATAACAAGCAGTGGTTTCAGTTCCTCACATTTGTGTTGGGTGGGACTATAATTGCTATCGTTACAGCGGTATTTGTAAAAGGGGGATTGTGATAATTGTTTAATCCAAAAAAATATACGATAGAACGGCGCTACATCAACAAGCGCCATAACGTAAGACCGGGTACTCGCCTAACAAGCGGGAATCCGGTCTTTTTAGTTGCACACGACACGGGGAATCCAGGAGCGTCAGCAGATAACCATTATACCTACTTTAACGGGCTGGTAGATCGTTCCGCTTCAGCGCAAACGTTCATAGACGACAAAAAGATTCTTGAGATTATCCCAACAGGTACCGGACCCGATCCAGCAGAAAAGGCATGGCACGTCTTGTACAACGTAACCACGGATAACGAGCGCTTTGGCGACGATGCGAACGATATAGCCCTAGGGGTAGAACTATGCTTCGGTGGCAAGATTGACACGCTGGAGGCTTACAAACGATTTGTATGGTACTTGGCTTACTGCTGCAATAAATGGGGGATTAACCCACGTACTCACATTCCATCGCACAAGCAACTGGACCCAACCCGTAAGAAAGACGTAGACCAAGCGCTTGCGACTATTGGCAAGACGCTAAAGGAATTGGTTTATGACGTGGAAACGGAGCTTAAAGGCGCTTCTGTGGCTCCTGCTGCGCTGGACTTCACGCCATTACCTGTGTATATCGCTCAATCCTTAATTGATAACTATGTATCTCCAGCATGGTTTGCCTCTCAGAAGGCAGCGGACCAGGAAGGTAAGACACATTTTCATAACCTTGCGAACAACCTACGGGCAGCTGCTGGATTAAACGAAAAGAATTTGCCGCTTGCTGGATCTGTGAAGCTGTACAAGTCCAATGCACAAGAGATTATCTTCCGGTGGCTTCAACCGGCTTGGTTCAAAGCAAAGCAGGCGGGCGACAAGGGGCAAATGCAACACTATAACAATCTGGCTAATTACTTGCGGCGTGCTGCAGGTTTGCCAACACAATAAGAGGGGGATTTTATATGCAAACTATTATCGAAACCGTACAACCAGCTATTAGTACCATTGTTACAGCCATTGTAGGCATACTGGTGACCTTTGCTTTGGCAGGGATTAATACACTTAAGAATAAGGCTAATAACTGGTTAGACGCACGTACAACAGCGGCACAGCGAGAGGTAATCCATAAAGTAGCAGGGGAGGCTTTTGCACTTGCTCAGACTACGTTTAAAGATGCTGGCGGGGTCCGAAAGATGCAAGAGGCTTTACAGTATGCATCCTTGAGACTTACAGAACAGGGTATCGTGGTAACATCAACAGAATTGCAGGCTGCTATTGAAAAAGCTTATTTGGAGTTCAATTCTAAACAGAAGCAGCAAAATGGCATCGTTACAGTAGAACCTCAAATCAATATTGAAGAAGCTTCTGAGGCGGCAGCTAAGGAAGCTGTATCGGGGCTTGCTGCAAAGCTTAATGATTTCTTGGCACAGGCTACCGCAGAAGCGGGACCCGTCAATTCTGCTCAGGTGCAGTCTGAACCTGAGACTATTAATAAGCCGACAAAAACAGAATAAAATTAAAGGCCCCGCGCGATTATGTCGGGGCCACGTTTATTTCATTCTCAAGTTATGGCTAATATCACTCCATCCAGTTACTTTTCCGTCAGTAAAATTAACCGTAGACAAATCAAACATCCAAGTCTCATACTTTCCAAACCCCGAAATACCACTTGGAGTTCCCATAACTTCTTTTACTTTATCCATTGAGTCACCTTTACTAAAAGTAACCTTTTTATTATTTTGATTTTCAATGAATTGATCAGCTTGAGAAGGAGTGTTATTAGGAAGGTCTACATTTCGGTTCCGCACAGCTGCAAATTCACTTTCCGACGAATTTTGATTAGCAGATGCGCTTTGAGTTTTGATTTCATCTATTTGTCTCTCTATCGCATCCATTAGATTCTGCGTGATTTCTTCTTTCTGATTGGCAATTTCCATAGATATTTCACCCTTGTATTGTTCCATTTTACCTAGTGCAGAATCAATGTCAGGAGTGTTTTGCCAGCCATCTTGAGTAAGAATCTTAGCTTCTCCAGTAAAACGATTAATCATAACAGGATATTTTTGATCCAATTTATCGTACTTGTACATAGTGGGATAAATAAAAAGTCCAAATAATACAATAGACCCTAAAACAACAGGATAGATGGACACCAGTCTCCAATTTATCCTGATCTTCTTTTGTTCTTTTATGATTTGATTTTCAGGTTCCAATGCATATAATCCCCTTTACATAGGTTATTCTAGTCGTAGTCTATCAGGGTTAGGCATATATATCCAGATAAAAAGTGCTTCAAACAACCTGCAACTACGGGTAAAAGAAAAAAAAGCTCTACACCCAGCGTTTTAATGGTTGTTTTTTTACTTTTAAAAATTATATACATATGTATGAATCTCAGAAATTTAAGCATAAGAAATTAAGATGAATGTATAAAACTAGAAAAAGCACATGTGTTCGGAAGGTAAAGTAGGTATTTTGTCGTATTATATATTTAACATAGTTATGGGCAATATAACCTAGACTCTATTCTTTTTAGGGAAAATATGGTATTGTGTAAGTGTGAATTGGGTAAATAATAATTAGAGAATTTTGAGAGGGATTGGAATGTATGTTGAAAGTCTTGTATTCTTTTGTTTGCGACCAAGTTCTTGCCCGAAAAATCGAAGATAGAAACTACGATTTCTCAGCAATCGGAATTCTGGACAAAAGAACATTTGATAGCTTACCCGTAAAACTAGAAAATGAAATTATCTTTGTTGTAGGTGTGACAGGAGAAGAAAGTGATGATGGGAAAGATGTGTATCTAAACGTTCGTGGTAAGGACATTAAATTCAACTTACCATTATTCAATTATAGTTTTAATGGTTATGACGAAATAACTGTTTCAAGTATAAATTTCAATGAGTTCCCTGTAAATGTTGAGGGAACTGTATACTTTGAGATTTATTATAATAACAAAGTAATTTCTAGTTACCCGGTGAAATTTTTAAGGAAGGAGGAAGGGTAAAATGGCAGTTCTTATAAATAAAACAATGAATATACATAATTTATCAACAAAAATGCAGACTAAATTTGTTCCATCAACTTCTCCTTGTGAAGCTGATAAAGAAGCTGCAGAACAATTGAAAGCTTTACTTAAGTCTACTGATTTTTTAGAGAAAAACAGTTTACAAAGCATTAACTTTGACTTGAAAGTAAAGAAAAGACATATCCAAATCAATTCGGTATATTTAGTTGAGCATTCAGGCGATGTGGTACAAGTTCCTTTCAAACATGCAATAGAAACTCGCGATTCCTCCAAGACCTTGAGAAAGGTAGGTGCATTCGTAATGCCAATGGGTTATCCTAGTTTCATACAAATGTATGCCAATGAGATGAAAGAAATGTTTGAACGGAGTAAACTTAAATATTGGTTTACTGTTGTCGGCACATTTTTTGTATCGCTTTTCGGTGTTCAACTTGCAGCGTTGCTAGCTGGTCTGTTCTTTATAGCTCTTGTGGACTTAATACTTGGTTTGATTCCAGGAAATATAAAGCCGGGGACTGAAAAAGAACATAAATCTCAAGCGAAATTAATGACATTCGCGACCAACTTTTTTATTTTGCTTGGCATGGTTTCTGGTTGCGAATATCTAAAAGTTTTCACTAACGGAAATGGTTTCTTTGGTATTATAGCAGAGAATTTACATTATCCGGTTGCTACATGGATATATAGTAACTACTTCTGGAGAATGGTTAAATATGCGGCAAGGGCAAATAAGGTGAAGATACCAGCCGTTATAAGAAAGCTTTTTGATAAGGACATCAGTGGTTAAAAACACTATGCGATAATTAAAATCCAAAAGCATCGGTGATACCCTGCTGGCATACGCTGGTGGGGTGTTTTTCTGTTATGTAGGGGGAGGAATACATATGTTTAAGTGGATATTTACCGTGTTGATAACAGTCCTATTAGCTGGCTGCAGCGTACAACAGGAAGTTGCAAAGACCACTAAGAGCGACCCTGTAGCCGTTCCGGTAACGCAGGTATCTGCCGATATGGTCAAGCTGGAATTTCCATCAGCCAAGTACCCGGAAACAGCAAAGCACATTAAAGAGGCTATAGCAGCCGGAAAGTCACCAGTATGCACCATAGACCGCGACGGAGCCGATAGCAACCGGGACGCATCTTTACGGGGTGTGCCCACCAAGAAGGGCAAGGATCGAGACGAATGGCCTATGGCTATGTGTTCGGAAGGTGGAGAGGGTGCAGACATTAAGTACATAAGTCCAAAGGATAATCGTGGAGCTGGATCGTGGGTTGGTCATAGGTTGGAAAACTACGCGGACGGCACAAAAGTAAAATTTATTGTTAATTAAATACTTTTTTATGAAATAAGGTTGATTTTTTTAATTAATTTAATGTTCGACAAAATTCCCGTTACTTCTTCCTAATAAATCTATAGAATTTACAATTGTTTCAAATAATTGTATAGGAGGAAACATATTTATGAAAATTATCAAGAAAGTGTTCGTCCCTTTACTAGCAGCAGTATTATTCTGCGCGACTGTTTTGCCTTCGGTGAGTAATGCTGAACAAGCTGCTAAACCAGAGGTAAACCTAGTTCAAACAGAAGTTATTCAGACTGATCGTGGTGAGGCAACTGTAACAACAAACTTTAATGATGACAATCATAGAATAACGACTGTTGTTGAGAATGGAAAAACAACTAAAATTGAGTATTTCACAAAAGATCAAACTTTGTTGATTGACGGTGTAAAGCAGGAGAACTTTAATGTTAAAGAGAGCCGTTCTGATTTTTCGTTAAATGCTGTTCCTTCAGGTGGAACCTTTGTAGGCAAGTTTGATTACTCCTATGATTGGGTAAACGTAGGAATAGCAATAGCAGCAGCGGCAATATCTACGATTACTAAGGTACCTGTATCAACCATTATTGCAGTTATAGGTGCGGGAGCAAGTTTGAATACCGTATCTTATTACACTATTTATCAATATTCGTATCCTAGAAAATGTGAAGCTATTCCTTACGCTAATCATACGGTGTTCTATCAAGATGCTTCACGAAGCAAAGTGATTGGTACGGCTGACTCTGGAAAATTCTTTAGTTCTCAACCATACCCTATTGGATGTACTCCATGAACAAATTTTTAAAACGTTATTTAGGTATTCTGCTTGGATATGCAATAGGTATAGGAATATTTTATGCAATGGGATATAAGTTAAATGCTATGGTGTTTTATATCATTTTGACTGGAATTATAATTGGAGAAGTAATCAATTTTGCACTATCTAAACGAGAAAAATAAACAAAAAGCTCTGCTAACCTTAATGGGTCGGCAGAGCCTTTTGTTTTAAGAAGGATTGTATTTAGTTTTAGCTTCGTCAAATAGTCTGCCAAGATCGCGGAACTCAATTGTCTGTACCTCGCGATTCAGTAACGTTTCAATACCCTTATGGAATACTTCGAATTCGATCAACAGATTATCTTCTTGCAACTGATAGTAGCACATCTGTTTAACATCATCCGCAAGCCACCATTTGTTATCCCCGTATTTATCCATGACCTGCAACATATTATCAATTGCCTTTTTATCACTGGTCATGGCTGTGCAATATTGTTCGTTCGTCACGATACCCCGCCTTATTTAAACAATTTACCAATCGCTTTAAATATATCAAACGTGCTGCGATTGTACACCTTATTGTAAGCCGCCTTGCGTGGGTTTCTGAGCCATCCCCAGCCCCGTGGCATCTTGAGTCCTGCACGGTGTATAATCTGCCGTTTGAAGCTGGTACGAGCTGCTATACGTTTATTTAGGCTGGGTTTACGCGGACCGTGTTTCATTCTTCATCCTCCAATGTAGTGGAGCCTTTGAACATGTTAAGATCCAAATCAAACAGTATGCCTATCCGTACCAACTCAGCAGCAGTAAAACGGTCCTTTTTTAACTTTAAAGAAAAGGTGACCTCTTTAATGCCTACTTGCTCGGCCACCCATTTATTTTTATATCCTCGCTTATCAATTTCGCGTACGATCATTTCCGCGATGGTCATATCTTTATCAGCCTTTCAGTACAATAATTAGAGTGATTACACTGATGATAAACCCGGCAATACTCATGATAAAGCTGGCAGCGTTTAACTTGCTCATATACGGTGTAACCTCCTTCGCTTCGTGGTATACTTAATTAAAGAGAGAACATAAGCCCCGTTACAATCCGCCCCGTTCGGGGCGAACCGTAACCCTCAGCTTACTACCTAAGTAGTAAGACTATGAGGTTGATGATCGCTGTCATAAATGTAATCAGGACCGTCAAGAACTGGATTACATCTTTGACTTCAGGGGGCTTACGTTTTCTCTTTTTCTTTGCCATTCTTTTTCCCTCCCTTCTGATATTAATTATACACCTCTATTATACTATTGTCAAATAAAAATTATATAAAAGTATAATAAAAAAGCTGTATATAGACATAACTTGGTTAAGGTTCAAGGCTTTTAATGTATTGATAAGAACGCTTGTTCGTTATATAATGAGTTCATCCAAACATCAAGGGGTGACATCATGATGAAATTGACATCGAAAGAATTGAGAGCCTTGAGTTATATCGAACAATTTATCGAGGTAAGTAAATATCCGCCAACGGTTCGTGAGTTGCAAGTCGGGTTAGGGCTGGCATCTACATCAACTGCATATGGTTATATGGAACGGCTTCAAAAGAAAGGCTATATTCAACGTGGTGAAAATATGCCGCGTGCACTTAAGGTGTTGCCTTATGCTCGCTGATCGGGAACGGAAATTACTGCGCATCCTTTATAACTATTCTGCTGGGCGGCGGCGTTTGCCAACTATGAAAGAGTTGGAGATAAAGATGGGTAGGAGTGTAACGGATATAAAGGCGGGTCTGCTGGCTTTGGAACAAGACAACTATATTGTATGGGATGACAAAAGTGATACCCGCCATATCATCATTATCGAAGGCTGGGATCGTGATCAGAAGATCATCACGCCTCCTGGCTCTGTTAATAGGTACTATACGGAATATTAAGCCTCGGATTAATCTGAGGTTTATTTTTTTATTTCCTGGAAAATAGATCCCTTGTAAGGAACAGGTGTTCGGAATATAATTTGAACATAACACATCAGGAGGCTACATACATGTCTAAAAAACTCGAAGAGAACGGCTTGTGGGAAAGCAGCCGGATTATCATACCAGAACATAAAGAGGCTTATTTAAAGCTCATGCAGGATCGCCAGCGCCGCGGAAAACCAGAACTCGACGACCAGGAAGTACAATTGATTGAGCAGGCGCTAATAGAGTCCTACAATTCACGCCAGCCTGTCAGCGTGACTGTTTTTAGCCCATTCGACGACACGGTTATGACTGGTGTAGTTACGTCAATTAACACCGCTAGACGCGAAGTAAAACTGTTTCGTGGTGAGGATGATTATAGTTGGATTAAGCTGGAGGATATTATATCGGCAGGCTGAAAATAATCACCTCACACAATACATAAATACTTCCATTTAACATGGTAATTGGATTGCCTCTAACAAGTAACAAATATAGAATTAAAGCATATTTGTTACCAATTATGTGAAGGGGATATGTGTTATGTGGGAACCTATACGGTTCTTGCTTTTTTCGACTGTAGAAACTTTTGCGGCGTTTGTTTTAATGTTAACTATTTTCAGAGTTAGGGCATTAGACTATGTATGGCCTGCGTTGTTTATTGGATTAATAATGAACTTACAAAGTTTCATTTTAAGGGAAGAAACGTCCTTAGCTTTTTTTGCTCCTACCATTAACATTATATTGTTCACTTTGTTGATTACTACTGTTGTTAGGATGCCTATTATTTGGGCAGCTATAATATCCATAACAGGCACGTTCCTGTACACGTTATTCCAAGCAGTAATTATATTGATACTCTTTGGAACCTTGACAACAGAAATGCAGACCTCAGCAGAGGGATCGTTGGCTCAAGCAGTAACCAGTGCATGGGTATTAGCCATTTCGTGGTTTTTGTATAAATTTAAGATAGGCTTTACAGCAGATTATGAAAACCTTCGTTTTAGGTGGGAACACGTGCTTGTTGTTATCTTGATAGTCGGGATACTAGCTTCTTGTACATTTATGTTCTACTACAACAATTTCTTTCTGAGTATTTTATTTATAGCCTTGGCATCTGCCATGTTTTTATATTATGCGCTAAGAACGGAGCGTGAATATTATAAAAAGCCTTGATTCCGTCGCTCTTGATATAGCAACACACATCAAAACGGTTGTACCCGATCATCCGGCATCAGTGAATGTTTTAAAACATGGTATAGCTGTTGTGATCAACACCGTTTCAATTATTTTATTAACTATTGGCATTTCGTTTTACACGGGTAAGGTCTTAGAAGCTGTAGTGGTGATGATTTCTTTTTCTTTACTCCGCCAAGTTGTGGGTGGGATGCATTTAAAGAGTAATCTAACATGCATAATTGTATCAACAGTTTTACTTACCGCTTTATCTTTTGCAAATTTTAACTACAATTGGATCTTAATTACGTCGATATTAAGTATGATACTAGTCTTAATCTATGCCCCATCACGGATAGAGGGAAGAACTCGTATTCCAAAGCAATACTACCCATTGTTAAAATATTTAGGAGTTGCAATTGTTGCTCTCAATGTGTGGGTGGCTTATCCGGTAGTAGCTGCTAGTTTTTTTGTTCAGAGCTTAACACTAATAGAAGGAG
>NZ_JCAJRU010000105.1:0-16044 GCF_059447605.1 Paenibacillus sp. N119s
CCGGTGAAATATTTGGTGACATGATTAAACTCAATAGCTGGAAATGGCTTGGGCTCCATAGATATAGCTAGCTCCTTTGCAGGGAATCGGAAAAGATATCGGATCGGCTTTATAATCTCTTTGTATTATACCAGTAATATCCTACAGGCTCTTCTTCTAAAAAAGGGCTGGGATATGGAGCTGTTTGCAAACGGTACTTTCTTTGTATAAACTAACATGATTAGTTAAGATAGAATAAGAATTTAGTTTGTATATGTATATAAAAATGACCTTACATAGGAATTCAACGAAAGGGGACAGGATGATGTCACCTAGAAATGGACTAAAGCTACAAGATATCCTGGCGGCTGCCGAGGATGTTGCCAATGAACGAGGGATGGGAGAGGTCACGCTCACTACATTGGCGCAAAAGCTGCATATTCGTCCTCCATCTTTGTACAACCATGTGGACGGATTGAACGGATTACGTCAAGCGCTGGCATTACATAGCCTCGAAAAGCTAGAGGAAGCATTGATGAGCGCAGCCGTAGGCAGAGCAGGCGAAGAGGCGCTGATTGCTATGGGGAGAGCGTATATGCAGTATGCGCGCGAGCGGCCTGGTTTGTATGAAGCGATGCTGTATGCAACCGACCGAAATGATACCGAGCTGAGACACGCAGCGGATCGAGTAGCGGAACTTGTCATTACCGTGCTATCCAGTGGCTACTGCTTCAACGAAGCAGATTGCATTCATGCAGCGAGGGGATTCCGCAGTCTTCTTCATGGTTTTGCCTCACTTGAACAAAAGGGTGGCTTTGGTTTACCTGTGGATGTGGATCAGAGTATTGAAGTGATGATGGACACCTTTTGCGCAGGTCTTCGCGTGTTACAGCAAAAGCGAGAGGGAGAGCCTTCAGATAAAAACTGAATTCAACCTGATTTAGCCATACGATTGCCTTCTGGACTCAAAGGGTAAAATATATCAGTATACTGTAGACGAGAGACTGTAAATACAGGAGGGATTTGAGTGAACGTACTGGTGATTGGTGCCAATGGAAAAGTAGGCAAACATCTCGTTCGCCTACTGGGGCAACATGGAGCACATCGCGTAAAGGCGTTGATCCGCAAACCGGATCAGGCGGAAGCGCTTGAACATTTGGGAGCAGAAACGATAGTAGCTGACCTTGAAGGGACGGTAGGTGAAATTGCCGCAGCTATACAAGGCAGCGACGCTGTCGTGTTCACGGCAGGCTCCGGTGGCAACACAGGAGCGGATAAAACGCTGCTTATCGACCTTGATGGAGCAGTCAAGGCGATGGAAGCCGCTGAACAAGCGGGTATCCGGCGCTTCGTTATGGTCAGCGCTCTACATGCGGAGAACCGGGAGCAATGGCCCGAATCGATTAAGCCATATTATGTGGCAAAGCATTATGCAGATCGCTTGCTGGAAGCGAGCAATCTGGATTACACGATTCTTCGTCCGGGCGGGCTGACAGATGATGCGGGTACTGGCAAGGTTGCTACCGGTGAAGATCTCACCAGCCATACTATCTCACGTGAAGATGTAGCGGCAACGGTGGTAGCAGTTCTGGAGGAAAAGCAAACGTATCGTCGTGCGATTGATTTGGTGTCCGGCAGTACGCCTATCGCTGAGGCCATTCGGTAAAGCTGATGACTGAACGGTATATGCATAATATGAATAAAGGCAGACCCAGAGGTAGGATTCCGGGTCTGCCTTTTGCCTTTTGTATAACGTTTCCGCGGGTATATACGAAAAAAGTTTGATTTTGACTAATTATATTAATTATAATACTAATAGTATTAGTTTAAATGAAAACAAGGAGATGAGACAAAATGCGTATCGTTCAGGTGCAGCACCTGTATCAATTGACGTTTATGCCTCGGTTGTTCCCGGTGAACTGTTATTTGGTGGAGGAAAAGGAGGGGCTTACTCTGATCGATGCCGGATTGCCATACAGTGCTAAGGGTATTGAACAGGCTGCGGAGCGGATTGGGCAGCCGATTATACGAATTGTACTTACCCATGCGCATGGAGATCATGTAGGTGCTTTGGATAAATTGAAGGCAAGATATCCTGAGGCGAAAGTATTCATCTCAAGGCGGGATGCTCGGCTTCTGAAGGGGGATGTATCGTTGGAGGCAGGCGAACCGGACACTCCTATTCGGGGCAGCGTGCCGAAAAATATCCTTACCCAGCCTGACATTTTACTAGAGGATGGGGATAACGTGGGTTCGCTGCTGGCGATCAGCGCACCGGGACATACGCCGGGCTCGATGGCATTTTTGGATACCCGTACCCGTGCGTTAATTGCAGGCGATGCCTTCCAGATTCGAGGTGGTGTCGCGGTGGCGGGAAAGCTCAAGCCACTGTTTCCTTTTCCGGCACTGGCTACCTGGGACAAGGATGTTTCGCTGAAAAGCGCCAAAAAGCTGGCGTCTTTCAGCCCTTCTTTGTTAGCAGTCGGCCATGGCAACATGCTGAAGCATCCACAATCTCAGCTAGAAAGCGCGATTATGGAGATGGAGCAGCAGTGTTCAGTGTAATGATTCCGTATTCAGCCAACATTCAGCCAGAACTCACAAAGTCCTAAGCTAAGGCAGATACAATATGAGGAAAATAGAAACAAAGAGAGGTGCACCGGATTTGAACGTTTGGAAAGTGAACGGTCTGAAATACATACTTCTATTTAGTCTCATATTGTGTGTTGCCGTTAGTATCGTATCGTTATGGAGTTATTCAGGCAGTTCCGCATCTCAGTCTGCGGTAGTTAGGCAAGGTTCATCCGGCGGGTTCGGAGGAGGACCAGGCGGAGGTATGGGAGGGGCGGGGCAACGCCCCTATGACGGTCAGACTGCGGGGAACCGTAGAACAGGAAGTGTAGGACAAGTTCAACAAAATTCGTCCTCAACATCTACGGATGGGGCGAACAGCTTTGCTGACAGCAAGAACCAGGGGACGACAGGCCAGACGACCAACTCCACTACTGAAAACCCATCCATATCGGGTGACCAAGGTACAAAGGCCGAGAATGATACGTCTGCAACGGGCGGAAATGGTGTTGCTAGAGACGGACAGCACAGAGGTCCCGGTGGCATGTCTGGTAACGGAGCTGGAATGGGCGTGGGAGGTCCTGGCGGTGGTATGGGTGGTGGAAGAAATGGAAATTCTTCATCTGCTTATGCAACTCCGCTGGCGATTTTCGCCGCTTTGTTCTTCGGTGCATTTGTCTTTATTACATACCGTTTTCGGGCTCGAGAATGGAAGCTCGGGGAACGTAACCGGGGACTGATGTTGTGGACCGTGTTGGGTGCAGGGTTCTTTTTAAGAATGGCGATCGCCCCGTGGATCTCGGGCCACATGGATTTAATGCTGTTCCGAAACTGGGCTACGACCGCAGCGGATAGCTTGTCAGGCTTTTACACGAATGGTTCCAGTGATTATCCACCTTTCTATATTTATATCTTATATGTGATCGGTAAAATCGGTACTACGGATACTTTTATCCCTTATATGTCCGTATTGCTGCGGCTTCCAAATATATTAGCCGATATCGTGACAGCGTACATGCTGTACCGGTTGGCAAGCAAACGGGTCGGCTATGGAGTGAGCCTCGGATTGGCTATATTCTACGTGTTTAATCCGGCTGTATTTATCAATTCGACCTTCTGGGGACAGGTAGATTCTTTCTTTACCATGCTGATTGTGGGTATGATTGTGCTGTTGGTGGAAAACCGAATCAGCTGGTCCGCTGTACTATTTACGATAGCGGTACTGATGAAGCCACAGGGCATTATTTATGGGCCGGTTCTGTTCTTCGAGCTGCTGAGACAGCGCAAAATACAGCCTTGGCTGTTATCCATTGGCGGCGCCGTTGTGACAACCATTCTGGTCATATTGCCATTTTCGTGGGGGCAGGAGCCGCTATGGCTGCTTGATCTATACAAGGGAACGGTTGGAGAGTATCCATATGCTTCGGTGAACGCGTATAATTTCTTTGCACTCATTGGTGGCAATTATACGCAGGACACTACCACGCTGTTTCTGTTCAGTTACCATACGTGGGGCATGATCTGCATTGTGCTGGTGACTCTGTTTACAGGGTGGATGTATATCCGCAGTCGGAAACCACAATTTGCGGCAGCTGCTGCACTGGTACTCATTGCAGGTGTATTTACCTTCGCCTCCAGCATGCATGAACGGTACTTGTTCCCTGCGGCGGCGTTAGCTGTACTGGCGTACCTGTATTTGCGGGATCGCAGATTTTTGTGGCTCGCGGGTGGATTCAGTCTTACGATTTTCCTGAACACCTTTGATATTTTCTATAGCTCTAATGCTCAGGATCATTACGGTATTATTTTGTGTGTGACATCATTGCTAAACGTGCTGTTGTTTGGGTATTTGGTCAAAGTGGTGTGGGATTGCTCCAGGCCAACTACAGTTCAGGCTGCGCTTCCCAAGGCCACAAATATAGCTTTTTTATCCGCAGAATGAGTGATGGGCGGTCACCAGATAGGTGATCGCCCATTTTCCAGCGATGAAGGCACAGTCTCAATACGGCACGCCAATATGTTCAAGCACCTCGTCGAGATTAGCACCATACTTGTCCACCAAAGGAACGACCTTGTCTCGAATCAATGTGATAATTTCCGCCAATTCCTTCTCCCGAGACGTTTCCTTGGCCAGATTCCATACCTTGCCTTTGTTTCGGAAGCCGCCATATCTATTCCTCTCCATTTGCTTATTTATAAAGAGTAAGCTGTTATACTTCAATCCATATATTCGTTCAGTTTCTGTACATCGCAGATGGTAAGCTCTCGTGTACCCTTGGTATGAATAATCCCCAACTGTTCAAATTTGCCAAATTTACGGCTGATGGTTTCACGTGTGACACCCACATAATTAGCCATCTCTTCGCGTGAAAGGGGGAGATTTATTTTAATATAGGAGCCATCCGGCTTGCCGTATTTATGTCCGAGTTCGAGAATCATGTAGGCGATCCGGATTTCCGGGTCTTTGGTAGCCAGGCTTTGAGCCAGGTTTTCGGTATGTGCCAAGCGTTTGGTAATCGTTTTAAGCAGCCTCAAGGAGATATCGGGATTGTTGCGGATCAACTCCTCCATATCATCCTTGGTGAGCATACAAATATCCGTATCCTTTAGGGCATATGCACTAAAATTGCTCAGCTCGTCGCTATTAAATATGTTCAACTCACCAAAAAAATCGCCAGTTGTCAGAATGTGCAGAATTTGCTCTTTTCCCTGAGGGGTCATTTTCAAAAGCTTGACGTGTCCGCTTTTAATAATGTACAACGTATCGGAAGCCTGTTCCTCGACAATCAAGGCCTCGCCTTTCTGATATTTGCGGTGCCGGATCATGGAGCTAACCTTGCACAAATCTTTGCAGGACAAAGAGGAAAAGATAGGCACTTTGCGGGCACAGGGCTCCTGTTCGCACTGGCAGGGGCAGGACATCTCATTCACATTCATTCACTCCATTCATCAACCGGAAACTAAAAAGTATAGCGTATTCTTGTTATTCTGTATCATCTATAGGGGCAAAATGGCTCTGATCCTCACCACAGACTGGACAAACCCAATCTTCTGGAAGGTCTTCGAACGCTGTACCTGGCATAACGTCTTCATCTGGGTCACCCATAGCGGGATCATAAACGTATCCACAGGGCTGACATACATATTTTTTCATCTTTAGTTCTCCTTGTCATCTAAAATTTTTGTAAGCTCTGGTGCATCTGGACTGAGTCCTTGGACAATGGCTGCTTTAAATGGAAGTGAAGCAAGAGCATCACCGAAGCCAATCACGCCGCAGATAGAGCCGTTTTGTATGAACATACGTGTATAAGAAACTTGATTTTCACGGGTCAGGCTGGTGTCGCATTCCTGCTCATCTACCAGACCGATGGAAAACAAGGGGCATTCATAGCTGTTGGACAGGGTGACAGAGATGGGACGCTGGTAAGCTGCGGAAACGCCCGCCATATTCGTGCCAGCAATTTTCCCTTGCTCCATAGCACTTTCCCACAATCCATCCACTCTATTGTGGAACTCGGCCACATCACCTGCCGCATAAATATTGGCGTAGCTGGTCTCCATCTGTGCGTTCACCAAGATACCGTGTCCAATATCAAGGCCGGTTTGGCGCGCAAGCTCCGTATTAGGCACAATGCCGATAGAATACACGACATGCTCGCAGGGAATAACAGCGCCGTCTTGTAGCTCAACGCCCTCTACATGCTCCGTGCCTATAATACGCTTTACGCCTTGGCCAAGGCGTACCTGGGTGCCTTGTTCGATGACTCGGCGGGTCAAAATAGCGGAGGCCTTTTCGTCTAGCTGGCGGGGCATAAGCCGTTGCGAAGCTTCCAGAATGGTTACGGCATATCCTGCTTGCTGAAAGGACCAGGCGGTCTCCACGCCTTGAATACCGCCGCCGATGATACATATTCGGTCATCCTTTTGCAGTTTCGCCTTAAGGCTGTCGGCATCTTGTCTAAAACGAATATTGTGAACGTTCCTTAGTGAAGCCCCGTCCAGCACAAGCTTACGGTTGTGGGCTCCTGTACACAGCAGCAGCTTGTCATAAGCAACGATTTGACCGTTAACTGTTTCGATGGTGGAATCGGCTGCATGTATTGCGGTAGCCTTGATGCCGGAATACACATGAATTCGTTGACTGGCAAACCATTTTTCCTTTTTGATCAGGATCTTGTCGCTGTGCAAGTCAGTGAATAGTGCCTTGGAAAGCTTGACTCTGTTATACGGAAGGGAGGATTCTTCCCCGTAGATCGAAATTTCGGCTAGCTCATCATGATCTCTAATCGCTTTTGCCGCGTTGACAGCGGCTACGCCGCCTCCAATAATAACGTAATGTTGGTTATCCATTCGGCATCTCTCCTATTTCTTTCTAAACTTTCTGTGCTCAAATAGCACTAAGCAGCAGATCTGAGACAAATTCAGCGGCATTTGTTATTTTTTTCACTTTTTCATCTTCTGTAGGAGAGAAGCGAATGCGTACCGGGAATTCCACATGGGTCATACCGGTTGATTTAATTACATCTGAAGTGCTTTGGACTTTCATATTAGTACCGTTCAAGTAATCCTGCACGACTTCAATGGCTTCACCACTCCAGCCGTAGGAACCAAAGGCAGCAGCAAGCTTACCTTCCAGATTCATTTTTTGCATTTGTTGCAGGAGATCCTCCAATTTACCTGTCATGTCGGCATATTTGGTCGAGCTACCGACGAAAACAGCATCCGCTGAGGCAATACTATTTAATATTTCGGTTTCATCCGCCTTATCTACATCCCATAGCTCCACTTGGATTTGGTTTTCCAAAAAGCAGTCTTTCAGAATGTTTGCCATTTTTTTAGTATTATTTTTTAAGGTGGCATAAACAATCGCTACTTTCTTATCCTCCTTGCTTTCGTTGCTCATGGATGCATACAAATCAATAAATTTGGCAATATCATGTCGGATCGCGAAACCGTGGGAAGGGGCGATCATTTCAATATCCAAGTCAGATACAGCTTTGATCAATGTACGCACATATCTGCGATGTGGATGAATAATAGCCTGATAGTATCCGATAAAGTCCTCGGTGATATCAAAACCGGCCTCATCGGCAAATAGATGCTCTACAGCCACGTGTGTGCTGAAAATATCGCAAGGGAACAAGATTTTATCTTCCACGCAATACGTAATCATGGTTTCCTCTGTATGGAGGTAAGGCGTTTCCTTGAACAGCAGTGTCTTGCCTCCAATATCCAGTTGATCCCCGTCCTTGATCACGAGGAAGTTCCGATGCTGGAGCTTATACATCTGCTGAATTTCCGGAACGGCAATCTCAGTGCAGACAATGGTGGCGTTTGTTGCCTTGGAAGCAAGTGCTGCTAATCCGCCAGAGTGATCGGGTTCTGTGTGATTGATGATTATATATTCAATATCCAATGGATCGATCAATTCGGCTACAGCTTCGGCAAATTCTCTACCAAACGCCATATCTACGGTATCCACGACGGTTGGTTTTCCAGTTTTTAATAAGTATGCGTTATAGGTTGTACCCTTAGATAATGTAAGACGGTGA
Source organism: Paenibacillus sp. N119s (assembly GCF_059447605.1). Lineage (NCBI taxonomy): Bacteria > Bacillati > Bacillota > Bacilli > Caryophanales > Paenibacillaceae > Paenibacillus > Paenibacillus sp. N119s. The sequence goes on from NZ_JCAJRU010000105.1 coordinate 8,103, forward strand.
AAGGGTACCTCACGATTATCGATTTTCCCTACCCAATAAATATCCTTTGCCAGCTTGAATCCTGGTTTCATAGGAATGACCTCCTGTTGTTTTGGTTTGTCTAATACAATTCGATTCTAGTTGGTTGTGATGATGAAAAAGATGATTGAAATCAAATTTTTGAATATTTCAAAATATTTATGCCTTAAATTTCGTTTTGTGATTGCAATCACAAGAAGGGGGATGGTTCTATTGTTCAATAATAGACACAGTCTGATTTTCAAATAGGAGAGTGAACTCAATGGAAAAAGTAAACCTCGTTCAATTTCAGGAATATAAAGAAGCTGCATTTACAAAACGAATTGTGTATAAGGAAGCCGACAATGTCATTTTTATTCTCAACTTTACTCCTCATGCTGAACTGCCAACACATAATCATCCAGGAGCAAATGTATATTTGCTCGTTCTTGAAGGCACCGGTGTTGTCACTGTGAATGGGGAAGAAACAGAAGTTGTTCAAGGGGATATGATCCATATTACCGGAGATGAGCACTTTTCCTATCGCAGTGGTGGGGAGGTAAACTCTAGCCTACATGTGGTATTGACCAAAACACCAAGTGAAAGTTATGCAAAAAATATATAAAAAATGCAAGTAGAGAAATCTTAGTCTAAACTCTAAACTCCAAACATACAAAAGCCGCTTGGTTTAAATGACCAGGCGGCTTTTGTATTGGAGAATCACACCCCGAAATAGGCTCCACATCCCCGTCTATCAGGATTACTGTACCTGTGACAAGCCCGATGCCTGTTCATTACAAGCTACACCAGGCTACGGCATTCACGCTTTTCAACAACCTTATGATGAAATCCCGTCTGTACAAACGGCTTCCGAAGTGCCACAATACGTTTTAAAGGCCATTTTTCTCCAGCTGGGATATCGTACAAGGCTCGCGAAGTAGTCAACTCAAATAAATTGGTGTTTCATCGAAAGGAGGAGGCAGATTATGAAGCTGCATCGTGCCATTGTGGTGGATGATGAAATATTCACCCGCAAAGGGCTGATTCAACTTGTCGATTGGGAAACCTGTGGCTTTGAAATCGTGGGAGAAGCTGATAACGGTGAGGATGCACTGGAGCTAACCAGTCGTCTTCATCCGGATCTGATCATCACCGATATTCGTATGCCAGTGCTGGATGGATTAGAGCTGATTCGTTCTGTACTCGAACGGAGTACCCAACATCCTGCTTTTATTATCATGAGTGGCTACAGTGATTTTACTTATGCGCAGCAGGCACTTCGCTATGGAGTTCATGACTTTATTCTCAAGCCAGTTGATGATGGGCAGTTTTCGGCTACACTGCGCAAGCTGAGTGAAAGATTGCATCGTGAACAGCAGAACGAGCAGCGATATCAGAACCATCGTACAGGCGGGCTGTTAGAGATGATGTTGATGAATCAAGTGGATGATGCAGTGGTGACACATTGGGAGCAGCAGCTGCGGCTTGGAGAAGCCACGTATATATACTATGTACTCGTCGAGCTGAATGATCAGCATCCTTGGCGCTCTGGTGACGATGGTGTCATGCTATCGCTTTTCCAATTCAGGGAGCTTATAGAGCAAGCGCTTTATCGTTTAATGGACGGCAAGTATCCTCTCTATGTCCATGAACATCGTAATCGGGTTGGGCTTATCGTGCCTGACTTCTTTTTAGCGAGTTTTGAAGCTAAGCTAGAAAATTTTATGAAAGCGCTACAGCAAGAGGTTGAGGGGATGGAGTCACTAAAAGACCGGTTGGGAAGTCGGGTGTTCGTGTATGCGGGAAGTCCTGTGAATCAGTTGCGGGATATCCAGCAGTCCTATGCCAGTGCAAAGGAAGCCGTGCTCCACAAATACATTCATGATCATAGCGGTATTGTTGTCTATTTGCAGGATGAAATGCCGCCCCTTCATTATAAAAACATTCATCAGGACATACTGGATAGCTTGACAGAGCAGGTCGAGGAATTCCAACTAGAAGAGCTGCGTGCGACCGTAGGTCATTTATTTAGCAGCTTTCGGGAAGAGTATTATGCTCCTGAGGCTATGAAAATGAGTCTGCATCAATGCGTTATTAGTATTGTGCGGGTTATTCAAAACATGCAGGGAAATGAGCGTTTACTTCAGTCGCTGGAACCGATGATCAACTGGCAGGATTTGAATCTGTCGTTGGGTGAATTGCAGCGATTGTTTACAGCCTTTGCCGAGGAAAGTGGAAAATATATTGGAACTCTGCGCAAGGAATGTCAGCAAGGAGGAATCCAGCACATCCGTGCCTACATTGAGCAGCATGCTGCCGAGAATATAAGTCTGAAAAGCATTGCGGCTCGCTTTTACATGAATCCGGTATACCTCGGTCAATTGTTCAGAAAAACATACGGTGTGTACTTTAACGAATTCCTGCTGAAACTGCGTATTCAGGAGGCGAAACGTCTGCTGCGGCAGACGGATCTGCGTATTTATGAAATTGCGGAGCGCGTGGGCTTCGGCAGTTCAGATTATTTTGTGACTCAGTTTGAAAAGACGGCGCACGTCACGCCAAGTGAATACCGCAATAGCCTGAATGCTGGGCACGATCCAGAGAGGAACGACGAATGAAGAGGCTGATAACTATCCTGGATCATATACGGCTGCGGGATAAAATGCTGCTGCTTTATTTCCTCTGTGTTTTTACACCTATAGTGCTGACTAACCTGATCTTTTACCATGTTACCTCGCAAAATGTGAAGGAACAGCGTATTCAGGATATTACGCGCGCGCTGGAACAAACAAAAATTGAATTTTATCGGGAATTTGAAGATGCGATGGAAATCTCGTCTATCTTTTATACCGATTATCGACTCAATGAGGTGTTGGAAGAAACATATCCCCACCCTGCTGACTATATTGCTGTTTATGACACTTACTTACGTCGTATATTAAACAGTACTTACAGCCCTGTGTACCATTCCGTAGGTGGAATTACGATCTACACTGATAATTCAACGCTGCTGAATTCCGGGGGAATTAGCTTTATAGATGAGAGGGTCAAAAGCTTCCCATGGTATACCAAAATCCCGCCTGGACGCCAGTCCAAGCCTATATTTGTCCGTACCGATGACAGTGCCGATGAAAGTACTGACGAGCAGATACATCCCTTCAGCCTGATTCGACGGATGAACTACTTTTATTCCCCAAGTGGTCGTGAAAAAATATTAAAAATAGAGCTGCGAATGTCGTCCATTCGGGAGATTTTCAATAATCTGAATTTACAGGGAAGTCTCTTCCTGCTTAATGAACGGGGAGAAATTGAATACACAAATGATCCCAAGGTGGATATAAACCATAAAAGCGTGGCCTATAGTACCCTCAAGCTGCCCGAGAACACCATGGAGTTCAAAACCAGTTATGTGCTTACGAATAATCTGAACGGCTGGAGCATTGTGGCCGCAGTATCAAGGGAAGAAGTGCTGTATGAAATGCAGGAACCTCGCAATTTTGCGCTCTTGTTAACCTGCGTGAATATGCTGCTGCCCACCTTGATCATTATCTGGATTACACGTTCGCTGAACGTGCGGCTTCGTCGCATTCTGAAACATGTGAAAAAGGTGAAAAATCAACATTTTGAACTTATTCTCGGTACGGAGTCGAGTGATGAAATTGGACAGCTTACAGGTGAATTTAATCGGATGACACTGAGAATCAAACGACTGATTAACGATGTCTATGTGGCCGATATTCAGCGAAAAAATCTGGAGATTCAGCGTAGACATGCCCAGTTGAACGCACTTCACAGCCAGATCAATCCACATTTTCTGTTCAATGCGCTGGAGACGATCCGCATGCGAAGCCTGATAAAGCATGAGGATGAGACAGCTCGCATTATCCATAATATGGCGCGGATTTTTCGCAATTCGCTGGTTTGGAACAAGGATCGGGTTACTTTGCAGGAAGAGCTCGAGTTGATCCGATGTTTTCTGGAAATCCAACAATATCGCTTTGGTGAGCGAATAAAGTATGAGGTACAGGCAAGCTCTGAAGACTTGGACCATCTGATTCCCAAGATGGTCGTGCTGACGCTAGTTGAAAATGCAAGCATCCACGGCATTGAGCCGCTAAAGCATGGGGGACGCATTGAGATCCTTTTCGGGCATGAGGAAGGACAACTTATTCTAACGGTTCGGGATAATGGGGTGGGTATGTCTGCGGAACAGGTGCAGCGTTTATATGATTACATGCAAAGGCAGGAGGAAATGGGTGAGCGTATAGGTCTGCAAAATGTCATCTATCGTCTAAAACTTTACTACGGGAACCGCTTTAAGCTTATCATTCGCAGTGCACCCGGCGAGGGGACGGAGATTCGTATCATGATTCCTGCGGATCGGGACCTATAGTTTCCTAAGCAACACCTTTAGATTGACAGGTGAACAGAACTAACGGCATTTTATAAAATGAAAGTGCTTACAATTTAAAGTGTACGAGAAACCCGCTGCTCAAGGGACGTCCGTACGATATTCACACACCATCGACAAAATAGGCCGAAAGGGGAAGGTCTGACATGACAAGCAAAAGGTTTGGAATCATCAGTCTGGTAATGGTTATGATGGCATCTATGATCACTGCTTGCTCAGGGAGCTCGGGTAAGGAACCTGCGTCGGGAGATAGCAAGGAGAAGGTCACATTCACGTATTTTAATGCCACGGCGGGAAGGGACGTTAATACCAATGAAACGCGGATCGGAAAAATATTGGAAGATCAGACAGGCGTGAACTGGAAGCTGGAGCATTTGGTAGGGGATTCGAATACGAAGATCGGCACGTTTATTGCCAGTAATGATTACCCAGACGTGATTGTACCAGATGGTACGATTGATAAATTGCTGGATGCCGGGGCTTTTATTCCCCTGAATGATTTGATCGATAAATATGGACCCAATATCAAGCGTGTATACGGACCGTACTACAACCTGATGAAAGCGGAGGATGGGAATATCTATTTCCTGCCGTTCAGTGCGGTGGTCGGTGATTATTTGTCTGCTCCTAATATAGAGCAGGGAGCTTTTTGGATACAGCGCAGAGTGTTGAAGGAGGCGGGATATCCAAAAATAAAAACGTTAGATGAGTACTTGGCTCTGATTCGGAACTATGCGAAAAAGCATGCAGACGAGGGATTAACCGGGTACTTGGCGTTAACCACGCAGGATAGGTTTTATGCGCTTACGAATGCGCCGATGCATCTGGCGGGCTATCCCAACGATGGCGGCACAATTATTGATATGAAAACACACCAGGCGACGGATTATGGAGATAAGGAAATCACGAAGCGGTATCTGAAGGAACTGAATCAGCTTAACGCAGAGGGCCTGTTCGATAAATCCTCCTTTGTAGACAATTACGATCAATATTTGGCAAAGCTGACCTCGGGTAAGGTGCTTGGCTTTTTCGATTACCGCTGGCAGGCAGGGCAGGCTCTAAATAACCTGCAGGAGGCTTCCAAGCGTTCCGGTAATGATGATCTGGAATATGTAGGGCTGCCTGTTGTATACGACAGGAATATAAAAGATCAGTATCTTGATCCGTCGTCATTTGTTAATAACCGAGGCATTGGAATTACGGTCAGTGCCAAGGACCCGGTACGTATCATCAAATTTTTCAACAATCTGCTAACCGACGAAAATCAGATATTATCCAACTGGGGGATCAAAGGTGAAACCTATGATGTAGATAAAAAAGGGCGCTTTTATCGGACCAAGGAGCAAATTAAGAAGACAGGTGAGGATGCGTTCCGTGACTCATTTGGATTCAAATATTTTGAATACAGCTGGCCGCGGTACGGTAACGGTTCTTCCTTACCCGACGGCAACTCGGCTAGCCCCGGACGGCAGCCTGAGGTTGCGCGGATGTCATATACCGAAGGTGATAAAAAGCTGCTTAAAGCGAACGGTGTAGAGTCTTTCTCGCAGATGTTTTCTGCACCTGACGAGCGTCCATGGTTCCCAGCCTGGAGCATTCAGGTTGCCCAAGGCTCGCCTGCGCAGATCTTCCAGCAAAAGAAAGGAGACCTGCAGCGCAAATATTTTCCGCGCTTGGTGCTGTCTGCACCGGCACAGTTCGATGCCATTTGGAATGAATACACCACCGAGTTTAACAAGCTGGATGTGAAGGCTTTTGAGGAGCTGATCACGAAGGAGGTTGCCAAAAAAATCAAGACGGTCGGGAAAAAATAAAGGAGGAAGCAGCTATGAGCTACACGTCACCGCCACCCGTTACGACCTCCTCGGGCTATTTGCCGTCCTCACGGCGAACCGGCTTTAGGGGATTTATACACAAGCTGAACCAGCAGCGTGCACTCGTATGGATGTCCGTCCCTTTTTTAATCTGGCTGTTTATTTTTAAATATTTACCTCTTTGGGGCTGGACGATTGCCTTCCAGGATTTTAAGCCTGCCCGCAGGCTGCTTGATCAGCAATGGGTTGGATTGAAGCATTTCCGTTTTCTATTTCAGGATGAGCACTTTCTGCGGGTGATGCGCAATACGCTGGCGATGAGCTTTATTAATCTGGTGCTGGGCTTTGTCACTGCTATAACCCTAGCAATTTTGCTGAATGAGCTTCGTCAGATTGTGTTCAAGCGAGTGGTGCAGACGATCAGCTACTTGCCACATTTTATTTCGTGGGTAGTTGCGGCCAGCATTATTAGTACGGCGCTATCAGCGGACGGCGGCATTGTCAATGAGGTGCTGATGTGGCTTGGACTCATTAAGGAACCTATTCTCTGGTTGGGTGAGGGAAGCTACTTTTGGGGCATTCTCGGTGCGTCGGAGGTATGGAAAAATGTTGGCTGGAATACCATCATTTATTTGGCCGCGATGACCACGATTGATCCCTCGCAGTATGAAGCGGCCGAGATGGACGGAGCAGGGCGGTTTCAGCGGATTTGGCATGTGACCTTGCCGGGATTAAAGCCGGTATTTATCATCCTGCTTATTATGAACATTGGTAATCTGCTGGAATCAGGCTTTGAACCACAATATTTGCTGGGCAATGGCATGAACGTGGATTACTCGGAAAATTTAGATATTTTCGTACTGAAATATGGTATTCAGATGGGGAATTTCTCACTTTCCATTGCTGCTGGAATGTTCAAAACAGTGGTTAGCTTTATATTGTTGTTTAGTGCCAATCATATTGCGAAGCGGTTAGGGGAGGAGAGATTGTTCTGAAAAAGGAGTGAGTTTTTCTGGGAGGGGGCGTCGTCGCTTCGCGTGCGGATTATTCTTCCGATCGCTGTTATCCCCGGATTTTCTTATTGAAAGAAAGGAAAATAGGTTAAAATCCGGGGATAGCTTATGCTTACGATGCGAGCTTTCCTCTGGAAAGCTTTTAGCCGAACGCTCCGCTTCTCCAGAACAATTCCGCCCGCTCCGCCGCTCCTCGCCGTAAAGTCACTTTTTTAAGAACTGAGGGTAGTGGCAGGGAAGGGCTTAAGAAAGGCGCGTGACTCGCGCTTCCTTGTAATAACTGCGTCATGATGGTGGCTCAGCTTCGCTATCGCCATTATAGGATGTCATTGGGAATGTGCTATTCGAGGCGATAGCAGGAGGGCGTTCTCATGCATTCTACAGGGAAGACCAGTGGATTTTTAGCAGGCCGCTTCGCGGACCTCATCAAGACCTTAAGTGCTGGGCTAGACTATTTTTTAGAAAGGAGAGGAAGTCATGGGCAAAGGGAAGGCCATACACAGGCGATTTCGGGCGCCCTCGGATCGAATTTTCGATGCGTGTAATGTCGTGTTTATGCTGTGCCTGATGGTGTTCACGCTGTATCCATTTTTAAATACGCTGGCGGTTTCGTTAAATGAAGCGAATGACTCGATTCGGGGTGGGATTTACTTGTGGCCGCGGGAATTCACGTGGAGCAATTATGAATTTGTATTCAAGGAAGCGAC